>DASQQQ010000155.1:0-2158 GCA_035643355.1 Actinomycetota bacterium
CTACGGCAGGCTCCTCGCCGGGGCGACGGCCCGGCGGGGCACGACGGCCGCCGTCGCCCTGGTGGCGCTCCTGGCCAGCCTGGCCCTGGTGCCGTTTCTCGGCACCGAGTTCGTCCCGGCCCTGGAAGAGGGCTCGCTCCTGCTCCGGGTCACCTACGCCCCCAGCACGTCGCTCAACCAGGTGATCCGTACCACGGACCGCATGCAGCGGGACATCCTGGACGCGTTCGGCGACCGGGAGGTGCGCGGGGCGGTCTCCTACATCGGCCGCGCCGAGGCCGGAGGCGAGCCGGAGCCGGTGAACAACGTCGAGATGACCCTGGACCTGGTGCCGGAGGGTGAGTGGCGCTTTGGCTCGAAGACCGCCCTGATCGCCGCCATGGACAGCGTGGTGGGGGTGTACCCCGGCGTGCAGCTCACCTTCTCGCAGCCCATCGAGGCCCGGGTCGACGAGCTGGTGAGCGGCGTCAGGGCCCAGCTCGCCATCAAGCTCTTCGGAGACGACCTGGACGTCCTCCTCGACCGGGCCGACGCCATCGCCGCCGTGGTGGGCGACATCGAGGGCGCGGAGGACGTCCAGGTGGAACAGGTCACCGGACAGCCCGCCACGGAGGTGTCGGTGGACCGGGGGGCCATCGCCCGCTACGGGCTGAACGTCGAGGACGTCCTGGGGGTGATCCGGGTGGGGGTGGGGGGCGAGGTGGTCGGCCAGCTCTACGACGGCCCCCGGCGCTTCGACATCCTCCTGCGGCTGGAGGAGCCCTGGCGCGACGATGCGTCCAGGATCGCGGACCTGCTGGTGCCGACGCCCTCCGGGACGAACGTGCCGGTGGCGCAGCTCGCCAGCGTGCGCACGGTGGTGGGACCCAAGCAGATCGGCCACGAGGGGAGCCAGCGCCGCATCGTGATCCAGGCGAACGTGCGCGGTCGGGACCTGGGCCGCTTCGTGGCCGAAGCGCGGCAGGCGGTGGCCCGGCGCGTCAGGCTGCCGCCGGGCTACACCGTGGCGTGGAGCGGCCAGTTCGAGAACCAGCAGCGGGCCATGCGGCGCCTGTCGCTGATCGTGCCCCTGACCATCGCCCTCATCTACCTGCTGCTCTTCCTGAGCCTGGGGTCCCTCCGGCTGGCCGCGCTCATCATCCTCAACGTGCCCTTCGCCCTCATCGGCGGCATCGTGGCCCTCTTCGTGACCGGCCAGTACCTGTCCGTGCCCGCCTCCGTGGGGTTCATCGCCCTCTTCGGCGTGGCGGTGCTGAACGGCGTGGTGCTGGTCACCTACATCAAGCAGCTCCGGGACGACGGGGCGGCCGTCGACGAGGCCGCACGGCAGGGGGCCGAGCTCCGCCTCCGACCCGTGCTCATGACCGCGCTGGTGGCGAGCCTGGGGCTGGTACCGCTCCTGTTCTCCCGGGGCGCCGGCTCCGACGTCCAGCGGCCCCTGGCCACCGCCGTGGTGGGCGGCCTCATCACCTCGACGCTGCTCACGCTGGTGCTGCTGCCCAGCATCTATCGGTGGTTCGACCCGGGGGCCGGCGGCGAGGGAGCGGCAGGGTGAGCCTGCGGGCCCGGGTGCGCCGGCACCCCCTGGTCGCTTTCGTCGTGCTGGCCTACCTCCTGTCCTGGAGCTACTGGATTCCCCTCGCGTGGAACGGCGCCGTGGTGGTGCCCGGCGGGTCCGTCACCCACCTTCCGGGACTGCTGGGCCCTGCCCTGGCGGCGCTCCTCGTTCCCCTGCTGGCGGGCGACCGCGAGGCGCTGGCCGACCTGCTCCGCCGCATGCGGCTCGTGACGAGACCGGTGTGGCGGTTCGGCCTCGTGAGCCTGAGCCCCCTCGTGTTCCTGGGCCTGGCGCTCCCGGTGGCCGCCGTCACCGGCGCCCCCCTCCCGGACGTCTCCGACTTCGCCCGCTACTCCGGCCTGCCGGTGCTGGAGCTCTGGGCGGTGGTTCCCATCGTGTTCGTGGTCAACGGCCTCGGGGAGGAGACCGGCTGGCGCGGCTTCGCACTGCCTCGCCTGCAGCAGAGGTTCGGACCCCTCGGGGGCACGCTCGTCCTCGCCGTGATCTGGGCCGCCTGGCACGTGCCCCTGTTCCAGGCCGTCGAGACGTACCGCCTCATGACGCCGGCGACGATGTTGTTCGGGTTCGGCCTCGGCATCG
>DASQQQ010000156.1:0-2147 GCA_035643355.1 Actinomycetota bacterium
CCGCCAGGGGTGGGAGGTGGCCATCACGCACGGCAACGGTCCCCAGGTGGGCTTCATCCTCCGCCGATCGGAGCTCGCCTCGCACGAGCTGCATGAGGTACCCCTGGACGTCTGCGGCGCCGACAGCCAGGGCGCGATCGGTTACGCGCTGCAGCAGAACCTCTACAACGACTTCGCTCGTCTCGGCATCCACAAGCCCGTGACCACCGTGATCACCCAGACCGAGGTCGAACCCGACGACCCGGCCTTCCAGCGCCCCACCAAACCGATCGGCTCCTACATGGACCAGGAGCAGGCGGTCAGCCGTCGGACGCACGATGGGTGGAGCGTGATCGAGGACGCGGGGCGGGGCTGGTGCCGCGTGGTCCCATCCCCGCTGCCCGGGCGGATCGTGGAGGAGGACGTGATCCGGACCCTCCTCGCTCAGGGCATCGTGGTGATCAGCGCTGGCGGAGGAGGGATCCCTGTGGTGACCGACGCCGAGGGCAACCTGCGGGGCGTGGCCGCGGTGATCGACAAGGACCTCGCGTCCTCCCTGCTGGCCTCGCGGCTGGGGGCCGAGCTGCTCCTGATCAGCACCTCCGTGGAGAAGGTCGCGTTGCGCTTCGGGACCCCGGAGCAGGAATGGGTCTCGGAGCTGCCCGCATCGGCCGCTCGCTCCTACCTCGAGGAGGGGGGACACTTCGCGAAAGGCAGCATGGCCCCCAAGATCCAGGCGGCCGTGTCCTACGTGGAGGCGACGGGCGGAACCGCGATCATCACCGACCCGGACAACGTGGAGCGCGCCCTGGACGGGGACACGGGCACCAGGATCGTGCCCGACTGATCCGGCCCCCCCGGATCCGACGGCCCGCCCGACCCCCGAGGCCCCGGCCCTTCGGCCCGGGGCCGACCGATCTGGGCGGGGGACGCTGGATGCGTGAGCCGGGGAGCCATCGGGTCGGACCGACGGAGCGTGGGGGCCGGCAGCCTCCGAGAGATCATCATGGGCGCCCAGGACAACCTCACGACCGTCCTGGCCGTGGTGCTGGGCGTGTCGATCGGGTCCGGCGAGCTAAAGGCCATCGCCCTGGCCGGCATGGCCGCCGGGGTCGCCGAGGCGATCTCCATGGGTGGGGTTCTCTACACGGCCACCCGCGCCGAGCGCGACCTGGAGCGCAACGGTGACGGGCCACCCTCCTCCGGCCCGTTGAAGGACCCTGTCGTCGCGGCCAGCGTGACGTTCGCGGCCGCCATCGTGGCCGCCGCCATCCCTCTCTCCCCTTTCGCCGTGCTCCCGGTCCGGTGGGCTACGGTCACGGCCGCCGGCCTGTCGGTGACGTGCCTGTTCGCCCTGGGGTGGTGGGCGGGGGGCGTGACCGGCCAGCACCCGTTCCGCGGGGGCCTTCGATTCGTGGCGATCGGCGGGTTCGCGGCCCTGGCCGCGGCCCTGGTGGGAACCGTGCTGCGCACGAACGGCTCCTGACGCGGGGGCCCAGGCGGCCGGCCGGCGCAGAACGGCCCTGCGGCGACGGGACCTTCGACGGGTGAGCCGGCCACGCTCCGGCGGCAGCATCGCAGGGACGTCGCTGGAGGAAGGAAGGATCACATGGACGAGTCCACGGTGCGTCGCATCGAGCTCCCCCAGATCGCCGACCCTGGGCCCCTCGGGCTGGCGGCCTTCGCCCTCACCACGTTCCTCCTGTCGGCCAAGAACGCCGGCTGGACGGATGGGGGCAACGCGTGGCTGGGCTACGCGCTCGCCTACGGCGGGCTGGCCCAGCTGCTGGCCGGGATGTGGGAGTTCCGCAACCGCAACGTCTTCGGCGCCACCGCGTTCGCGACGTACGGGGCCTTCTGGATCGGGCTGGGCCTGTACGGGCTGCTGGTCGAGGGGGCGAGCCCGAACCCCCTGAACGACCTGGGGTGGATCGTGCTTGCGTTCGCGATCTTCAACACCTACATGGCGCTGTGGAGCACCCGGGTGAACGTCGCGGTGTTCCTCGTGTTCTTCACACTCGAAGTGACCGAGATCGTCCTGGCGATCGGCTTCCTGAGCCAGACGGACGTGATCGTGAAGGCCGGAGGCGTGATCGGGGTCATCACCGCGGTGGTGGCCTGGTACACCTCGGCCGCGGGCGTGGTCAACGGGATGGCCGGGCACCCGG
>DASQQQ010000157.1:0-2634 GCA_035643355.1 Actinomycetota bacterium
GGAAGAGCTGCACCAGCGAGACATCGAGCGGGCGCAGCAACTGGCGACCGTGGGGGAGCTGGCGAGTGGGGTGGCGCACGAGATCAAGAACCCGCTGGTCGGGATCGCCAACGGATTGGACCTGGTGATGCGGCGGGTGGGGGCCGACCCGGGGCTCTCGCCGATCGCGGACGAGATGTCGCGGCAACTGGAGCGGATCCAGGGTGCGATCCGGGACCTGCTGGCGTACGCGCGGCCGTCGGACCCGACTCGCGCGCCCACGGAAGTGAACCGGGTGGCGAAGCGGGCGGCCACGCTGGTGGGGCCGGCGGCGGAGCGGCGGGGTGTGCACGTGCGGACGGAGCTGAACCCGGCGGTGTCGGAGATCCCGGCGGACGAGGAGCTGATCCGTCAGGCGCTGGTGAACCTGCTGATGAACGCGGTGCAGGCGAGCCCGCCGACCAAGGAGGTGGGGGTGAGGACGGTGACGGCGCCGGAGGGCGCGGCGATCGAGGTGTGGGATCGAGGCCGGGGGATCACGCCCCGGGACCTGGAGCACATCTTCAAGCCGTTCTACACGACCCGGCACAGCGGGACGGGCCTGGGCCTGAGCATCACGCGGGAGATCGTGGAACGGCACGGAGGCCGCCTGGAAGTCGAGAGCGAGGTCGGAAAGGGTTCGACCTTCCGCATCATCCTGCCCCGTGAGGTCCCGGCCGCGCACGGGGCCGGCGGCGGCTCGAAGGGGGAGGTAGGTAGCCAATGAGCGAGGAACGCGTCCTCGTCTGCGACGACGAGATGCTCATCCGCATGTGGCTCGAGGAGCACCTGCGGGAAGCGGGCTACGCGGTGGAGGGCACGGGGGACGGGGCCGAGCTCCTCGCGGCGATGGAACGGGAGCCGGCGGACCTGGTGCTGCTCGATCTGCGGCTGCCGGACGGGTCGGGCATCGACGTGCTCGAACGGCTGAAGCAGCGGGAGCCGGGGGTCCCGGTGATCATGATCACGGCGTACGGTGAGGTCGAGACCGCGGTGGCGGCCGTGCGCGCCGGTGCCCACCATTTCCTGGAAAAGCCGATCCAGCTCTCGGAGCTCCTGGTGCTCATTGAGCAGGCGCTGGAGACCCGGGCCCTGCGCGGCGAGCTCGATCGGTACCGGGACGGCTACCGCTGGCAGTTTTCGGGGGTGACGTTGGTCGGCCGGTCGCACGCGCTGCGCAAGGTGGCCGAGCTGATCACCAGGCTGGGAATGAAGGGCAGCCCCAGCAACGTGCTGATCCGGGGTGAGAGCGGGACGGGCAAGGACGTGGTGGCGCGGGCGCTCCACGCCCGCGGACCCCGGCGCTCCCGGCCGTTCATCTCCGTGAACTGCACGGCGCTACCGGAATCGCTCGTGGAAAGCGAGCTGTTCGGACACGAGGCGGGCGCCTACACGGATGCCCGGGAGACCAAGCGGGGGCTGCTGGAGCTCGCCAACGGGGGCACGATCTTCCTCGACGAGATCGGGGACATGCCGAAGGCCGCCCAGTCCAAGCTGCTCGGCTTCCTCGAGCACCGCAGCTTCCGGCGGGTGGGCGGCGTGCGCGACGTGGAGGTGGATGTCCACGTGATCGCCGCCACGAATCGCGATCTGGAGGCGGCCGTGGCGGGGGGCTCCTTCCGGGAGGACCTCTTCTACCGCCTCAACGTGGTGCCGATCTGGCTTCCTCCCCTCCGCGAGCGCCCGGAGGACGTGGCGCCCCTGGTGCTTCACCTCGTGGAGACGCTCTGTGGCGACCTGCGCCAGCCCGTCCGGGAGGTCGAGCCGGGGGCGATGCGTGCTCTGGAGCGCCACGCCTGGCCCGGGAACGTCCGGCAGCTCCGCAACATCCTGGAGCGCGTGCTCCTGCTGCACGACGACGGTCCGATCCATGAGGCTGATCTCCCGGCGGAGATCCGGGGTGGGCGGGAAGAAGCGGACGGCCGCCTGGTCGTGCTGCCGCCTTCCGGAATCAGCCTGGACGAGCTGGAGCGCGAGCTCATTGCCCAGGCGCTGGAGCGGACGGACGGCAACAAGACCGGAGCCGCCCGCCTCCTCGGGGTCTCCCGCGACACGCTCCGATACCGGCTGGAGAAGTACGGGATGGACGGGCCGGAATAGGGTTCGAATCAGTCCCGTCTGAGCAGCATGCGGGTCTCGCGGTCGACCGTGGACGGGTAGGTGTAGCCGAGGTCCCGGGCGATGGCGCGGGCGGCGTGGGTGAAGAGCTCGACCATGGCCTCGAGGGCCTCCGCGTGGCCCCGGAGGGTGTCGCCCGCGTAGGTCGCGTCGAGGGCCGTGCGCTCGTCGGGGGCGAGGAGCCACCGGAGTCCGCTGCCCCGCACGCCGACGCTCTGCTCCCAGCCGCGCCCGATCTGGACGTACCACTCAAGCATCGGCACGAGGCAGCGGTAGCGGAGGACGGTCTCGAGGCTGTAGCGGGCCGGGAGCAGCTCGCCCCGGCCGATGTACTTGGCCACGTACAGCGACTCCCACCAGAACTCCTCGACGACGGCCCGGTACTCAGCGTCACTCGGGGGCCGGGGCACGTAGGCCAGCACGGACGGCGGGGGGAGCCGGTCGGCGATGCGGTCACGGTCGAGGAGCACGCGGTACCCGGCGGCGAGCCAGTCCGGC
>DASQQQ010000158.1:0-17926 GCA_035643355.1 Actinomycetota bacterium
CGCCACCGGCCGGTAGATCGCGTGCGCGAATTTCCCGAACGGCGCCAGCACCACGAGGGTCATGGAGACGGCCACGTGGAACAGGAACATCGGGTACCCCCAGATGGGGGCATGGGGCAGGTACAGGGCCATCTCCAGCGCGAAGCCCGAGACGCCCGCCACCCACAGGAGCCACAGGAACCACCAGTCGGAGATCGAGGAGTGGGCCATCGAGCGCTCGCGCCTGTGGAACCGGCGCACGATCGACACCGACGTCCCGTACACGAGCAGCAGCCCGGCCACGGTGCCCAGCACCCGGACCGGGTACCAGAGCGGCACATGCCCGCCGGTAGCCTTGACCCCGGTCAGGTCCAGCAGGTAGTCGAGGATCGTGGCCATGAGCAGACCGAGGAACCCCCACATCGTGGAGGCGTGGATGAACCACCGCCGCAGGTACCAGGCCCGGGGTTCCACGTCGGGGTCGTCGGCGCACTCCTGGCGCATCCGTTCCTGGGCGATCGACTCCCGCCCCACCGCGTACCACACGGCCTCTCCGGCCCGCCGAGCCGACCGATGATGCTCTTCGGGCATCGGTCGCACTCGCGACAGATGTCGACAGCAGCTCACCAGCCCGCCGATCGCGGCGATGGCGAAGATCCCGAGCACGACGATCCCCAGGTTGTGGACGAACGTGGCCGGGAGGTACTCGAACAGCGCGATCTCCTGCCCGGCCACCGGACGGTGCGCCGTGTACATGAACGCGCCGAACAGGGCGACCAGCACCGTGATGAACGCGGCCGCGAACGGCACCGAGGTGGCCAGGCGCCGGGTCAGGCCGGTGCGGTCGTGGCTCGCCGTGACGAAGCGGCGGGCCGCCGCCATGAAGCCGGCCGGGTCCGCATCCCGCGGACAGGTCTGCGTGCACTCGCCGCACGCGTAGCAGGACCAGATCTCGGGGCTGGCCAGCAGCCGGTCGCGCATCCCGACCTGCGCGTAGCGGATCAGCCGCCGCGGGAAGGCCCCTTCCTGCGTGGAGAGGGGGCACACCGCCGTGCAGTTGCCGCAGTTGAAGCAGGCGGACACGTCCACGGCTCCGAACCGTTCCAGCTCCGGGATCAGGCTCTGCTGGACCCGGACCGGCGTTGGGCTGGTGGCTTCCATCGTGGCGCTCATGCCCGCGGATCCTTCCCGCTCAGGGCGTACCGGACATAGTCCCCGTCCTGGCCGACCTCCTCGACCACGCCGTACTTGCGCAGGGCGATCAGCGTCCACAGGGCCTCGCGCGCCGAGAGCTCGGCGGTCTCCGCGACCTCCGGGGGGGTCTTCGGCCCGTCGACCAGCGATCGTCGGACCGCGGCCTTGACGTGGTTCTGGACGCGGACCCGCTCGAGCAGCTCGGCCGAGGCCTGCCCGTGGAGCTTCTTGTAGGCGCCGATCGTCCCCGGCTTGTTCCCGTCGCTCATCGGGCTCCCGCCTTCTCGCCCACCGCCACCTCCGGCTCCTCGGCCGTGATGGCCTCGACCATGGCGACGTACTGGCCGATCTCCCATCCCTGGACGTCGATCGCGCCGCTCGGGCAGACGGCCACACATGCGCCGCAGCCCTTGCAGGCCACCGGGTTCACGTAGGCCCGCGTCACCACCACGCCGTCCTCGAGCTCCACCTCCTGCAACCCGAGCGCTCCGGAGTACGGGCAGGCGGCCACGCACGCCCCGTTCCCCGTGCAGCGGCCGACATCCACCCGGGCCACGAACGGCTCCATCTCCACCTGGTCGCGGGCCAGCAGGGTGGCGACCTTGGCCGCGGCGGCCGATGCCGAGGTCGTGCTCTCGGTGATGTCCATCGGGCCCCGGGCCGTCCCGGCCAGCAGGATGCCGGGGATCGCGCTCTCCACCGGACGGAGCTTGGGGTGGACCTCGAGCAGGAAACCGTCCGCACCGGTGGGGGCCTTCGTGGCCTCCACCAGGCCTTCGGCGCCACCGGGCTCCATGCCCGTGGCCAGGACCACGACGTCCACCGGCAGCTCCAGCTCCTCGCCGAAGGTGAGCGAGTCTCGGGCTCGCACCAGCAGCGGCCAGCCGTCGCCGTTCCCGCTCGTCTCCACCCTGGCCCGCTCCCCGTCGGGGAGGCGCACGAACAGGACCCCGGCCTCACCGGCCTCCCGGTAGGCCTCCTCCTGGTCGCGGGCGTAGGTGCGGATGTCCCGGAACACGTCCACCACCCTGACCTCGGGGAAGCGCCGCCGGGTCTCCGCGGCCGCCCGGACGCTGGCCGTGCAGCAGACCCGGGAGCAGTACGTGTTCAGGGGCTTCCCGTCCGTCCCGTCGATGCCCTCCACCTGGCGGCTGCCCACGCAGTGCAGGAACGCCACCGAGCGGACCGGCCCCGGGATCCCCAGGGCAGCGGCCAGATCGCCGTCGGTGCTCTCCGCGTACACCCGCTGCTGGTACGCCGGAAGCGTGACCACCCGAGGGTGACCGAACCCGTATTCGCCCTCGGACGGCTCGTAGTCCCGGAAGCCGGTGGCCAGCACGATCGCGCCCACCTCGACCTCGCCTTCGCACGGGTGCCCGTTGCCGCTCGGGTCGACCGAGTGGACACCGACCCGGAAGTCGCCCACGTAGCCGGAGACGTCCTTCACCTCACACCACAGGCGGACGTCGATCGAGGGCTCGGACCGCACGGCGGCCACCAGGCCTTCCACGAGCGCACGACCGGGCTCCTCGGACGGGTACGTGCGTCCCAGGCGGAGGACGTTGCCGCCAAGCCCCCCGCTGCGCTCGACCAGCACCACCTCCATCCCCCAACGGGCCAGATCTAGCGCGGCGCGGAGCCCGGCCACCCCGCCGCCCACGACCAGGGCGCGGTGGACCGCGTCCACCCGTACCTCGTCGAGCTCTCGCAGCGACGCGGCCTTCGCGATCGCCGCCCGGATCAGACGGGCGGCCTTCTCGGTGGCGGCCGCGTGATCGTGGACGTGCGCCCAGCTGACCTGCTCGCGGATGTTCGCGTGCTGGTACAGGTAGGGGTTCAGCCCGGCCCGGGCCACGGTGCGTCGGAACGTGGTCTCGTGCAGGCTGGGGGTGCAGGCCGCCACCACCACCCGATCCAGGCCGAGGTCCTCGATGTCCCGCTCGATCGTGCTCTGTCCCTCGTCCGAGCACATGAACATCAGATGCCGGGCGACGACGACGTCCTCGTCCTGCGCGGCCTGATCGGCGACGGCCTCGACGTCGACGACGTCGCTGATGTTCCCGCCGCAGTGGCACACGTAGACGCCGATCCGGCGGCGCTCCGGTTCCTCCGGCTGCTGCGACCGCTCCGGCCGATCCGACCACTCAGCCATGGGCCACCTCCGCCAGCTCCGCGGGTCGATCGCTCCTCAGGCGCAGGTAGGCCGCCACCTGCATGGCCACCGCGCTCGCCTCAGCGACCGTGTCGACGATGTCCTTGGGCGCGAGCGCGGTACCCGCAGCGAAGAGCCCGGGGACATCGGTCCGGGTGGCGTCGAGCGCGGGGTCCGCCGACCGGATGAAGCCGAAGCGATCGGCCCCCACGGGCGCGAACCGCCGCACGTCGGCCCCCGGCTCCAGCCCCACCGAGAGCACGACCAGGTCGTGCCGGACGTCCTCGACCCGGCCCCCCTCCTCCTGATGCTCGATCCGAACGTCCAGGTCGCCGTCGGACCGCTGGGAGATCTTGGCGACCTTCGCCTTCACGAAGTTGATCCCCATGGACCGGGCGGTCTGATAAAACTCCTCGTACCCCTTGCCGAAGGTCCGGATGTCCATGTAGTAGATCGTGATGTCGGCCAGAGGGATCGCGCCCGAGAGCAGCATGGCCTGCTTGATCGCGTACATACAGCACACGCGGGAGCAGTACGGCACGCCGACCGTCTCGTCCCGGGAGCCCGCGCACTGCACGTAGGCGATGCTGTCCGGGATCTTCCCGTCGGAGGGGCGCAGCACCCGTCCGTAGGGGCCGTTCGGCGCCAGCAGCCGCTCCATGTCCAGGCCGCTGATCACGTTCCCGGTCCTGCCGGCCGGCACGTACTCGCGCTTGGCGTCGGTCGGGGTGGGCTTGTAGCCGGTGCTCAGGACCACCGCACGCGCGCGGACCTGGATGCTCTCCGGCTCTTGGAGGAAGTCGATGGCGTCGGTGGGACAGGCCTTCTCGCACTTGCCGCAGAGGATGCAGTTGGGCATGTCCACCACGGCCTTCTGCGGGATCGCCGTCCCGAAGGGGATGTAGACGGCCCGCCGGGCCCCCATCCCTCCGTCGAACTCGTGCGGGACGTCCACGGGGCAGGCGTACTCGCACAGCCGGCACCCGATGCAGGCGTCCTCGTCCACGTATCGCGGCCTCCGGACGATGCGCGCCGCGAAGCCGCCGTCCGCCTGGCTGATGGACTCGACGTCCGTGTAGGTGAGCGTGGTGATGAGCTCGTGGTGGGCGGTCGAGGACATCTTGGGCGTGGTGATGCAGCTGGCGCAGTCCATCGTGGGGAAGACCTTCGACAGGGCGATCATCCGTCCCCCGATGCTCGCCTCCCGCTCCACCAGGAGCACGCGGTGGCCCTGGTCGGCCAGGTCGAGGGAAGCCTGCAGGCCGCCGATCCCGGCCCCCACGACCAGGACGTCCGTCTCGATCTCCCGGCCCCCTCGGTCGCTCACGACGCCTCGCTCCCCGCGGCGACCGAGCTTCGGGCGAGCTCCTCCTCGGCCGGCCCGAGCCCCTCGACCGTGGCGGCCAGATCGCCGACCTCCTTCACGAACGCCTTCGTGCACACCGAGCAGATCGCGGTGAGCTTCAGCCGACGGATATCCAGGCCCCGCTCCTTCATCTGCGCGTAGACGCGGTTGATCCGGGCGGCTAGCTGCTCGTAGGAGCCTTCGTACGGACTGTCCGTCCCGCAGGAGGCGATCATGATTCCGTCGATCCCGCGCTCGAACGCGTGCAGGTAGAACCACTCCGGGAACATCACCGGATCCGGCGTGGGCAGCACGTACGTGTTGGCCGGGTAATCCAGGTGGGCCTGGCCGGTGGCGTCGATCCCCGGATAGGCGCACAGGAGCGACGCGAGCACGAGGACCTTCGTGGGAGGCGTCACCGCCGCCTCACTTCATCCGGCGCAGGAACACGCGGTCGTAGCCGTCGGCGGCCAGGGACCCGAGGAACTCGTGGCCCACCTTGCCGGCCCAGGCCTCGATGTCGGTCTTCGTGTTCGGATCGCTGGACCAGATCTCCAGCACGGCGTTCATCGCCACGCCGCCGATGCCCTTCTTGGCCTCGAGCAGGGGTCCGGGGCACGCCGAGCCCCGGGCGTCGACGACCTTGTCGGCCGTCAGGTTCGCGAGATCGCTCTCGCTGAGCGCGATGGTCATGTTCGAACCCTCCTTCGCGGCCGCGCGGGCGACCGGCCCGCGAGGCCGGGTTCCGCGGTGCGATCAGTAGACGAGGCTGTTCGTCGCCGAGGTGATCTCGGCCACGAAGCGGGCGGCCGCCACCACCTCGGCCCCCTCCACGAGCCCCTCCGCCGGGATCTCGCGGCTCTTGATGCAGGGGCTGCAGACGAGCAGCTTCCCGCCCAGCTCGCGGTAGTCATCGAGCAGCTTCGCCAGCGGTGGGAACTCGGGGGCCGCCACCTTGTCGGCCACTCCTTCGTGCACGAGGCGAACGCCCTCGGCCTGGAACCCGATGACGGCGTCGACGTCCGAGGCGAGCGCCGCGCACCCCATCACGAAGGGGATCGTCGCGAGCTCCGCGTCCTCGGGGCCGTGGGTCGCCATGATGACGAGCTTCTCCTGGTCTGCCATGGCCGGCACCTCCTGTGCGGGCTGTATGTCTGCGGCCAACATAGGTCTGCGACACAGGGCGGGAGGGGGCCGGAGGGTCCCGTTCCCGGCCGCCGATGGTCCCGCTCCCCGGCCATCGCTCGGGGCGGTCTGCCTTGCCGTGCGCCGGCGGTCAGCCCACCATGGAAGGGTGATGCTCCCCGAGCCCACCCAGGATCGTTCCATCGAACCCATCACCGGATGGCGCATCTGGAACCTGTCCCTGCCCCGGGGACGGGAGCCGCTCCTGCACCCGGCCGGTGCGGGCGTGGACGCCTGGCCCAGGCGCAAGCCGGTCCGGGCCCGTTGCGGGACGCCGCCACTGCTGTGGTTCACGCGGCGGCCGCACCAGGCCCCGAACCCCACCTGCACCTGCGGGATCTACGCCAGCCGGTCGCTCGACACCTTCGAGCGGCCTCGCCCCGCCTACCCCCCACCTCCGGTGATCGGCACGGTCTCCCTGTGGGGACGGGTGATCGAGCACGAGCTCGGGTGGCGAGCCCAGATGGCATACCCGGCCCAGCTCCGGCTGGTGTGCTCGATGTGCGCCTGGTTCGAGCCCGGTCCGGGGGAGCCGCTCGTCGTCCACAAGTTCGGGGGCCGGCTGTACACGTTGTGCGAGATCCATCGGGGCGGGATCCAGCTCCCCGACGGGCGGCGCTCCAAGCTCACCCCCCTGGGTCCGGACGCGCTGCAGGCCAGGGTGCTGGACGCCTATGCCGTGGAGGTGGTGCCCCTCGAGCGGGTGGAACTGCTGTTCCACCTCCCGCCCACGCCCGAGCCACCGCCGTACATGCCGTCGATCCGGGTGGTCCCGGCCCGCTGAGCAGAGGCCCCCGAGGGAGCCCATCGGAATACCGAGGCCGCGGGCCGCGTTGCCCGGCAGGAAGGAGCCAACCGATGCCAGCGATCACCGTCGAGGACCTGACCCGGTTGCAGCGCGTGCCCCCCGTCGCCGGGACGGCGCGGCTCCGACCGGTGCGCCGGGTCTCGCTGGCTCCCCACGCGCTCGAGGGGGAGGGCTTCCCCGTGCGCCGGGCCTTCGCCGGCGCCGATCTCACCGACCTCGACCCCTTCGTCCACATGGACCAGATGGGCGAGGTCGAATACGCGCCGGGCGAGCCCAAGGGCACGCCCTGGCACCCCCACCGCGGGTTCGAGACCGTGACCTACATGCTGGACGGGATCTTCGAGCACCAGGACTCGAACGGCGGCGGGGGCGTGATCACGAACGGCGACACGCAGTGGATGACGGCCGGGGCCGGGATCCTGCACATCGAGAAGCCCCCCGAGCACCTGGTGCTCTCCGGTGGCCTGTTCCACGGGATCCAGCTTTGGGTCAACCTGCCCCGGGCCGAGAAGTGGGCTCCGCCCCGGTACCAGGACCTGCGGGCCGGCGAGGTCGTTCTGTTGGCGACCCCGGATGCCGGGGCGTTGGTGCGGGTCATCGCCGGGGAGATCGCCGGCCACCCCGGCCCCGGGCAGACGTACACGCCCATGACCATGCTCCATGCGACGGTGTCGCCCGGGGCGCGCCTGGAGCTCCCCTGGCGCCCCGACTTCAACGCGCTCGCCTATGTGCTGGCCGGCATCGGCACGGTCGGCGCGGAGCAGCAGCCGATCGGTACCGGACAGCTGGCCGTGTTCGGCCCCGGCGACGCCGTCCGGCTGGGGGCGGCCACGGCCCAGGAGTCACGTTCGCCGAGCCTGGAGGTCCTGCTGCTGGGGGGCCGCCCCATCCGCGAGCCGGTGGCCTGGTACGGGCCATTCGTCATGAACACGAAGGCCGAGCTGCTCCAGGCGTTCGAGGACTACCAAGCGGGGCGCCTGGGCCAGATCCCCGCGGCCCACCACACGCCCGACCACATCGTCGAGTCCCCGCCCGGAAAGGACCCGGGCGCCTGAGGGGCGGCCTCGCCGTTCGGCCCGGGGCTGGCGCGGCGTCAGCCGCCGGCCATCGGCGGGAAGGCCTGCAGGCGGTCACCCTCACGCAGCTCGGCCCCGAGCTTCACCGTGGCGCCGTTCAGGACGAACACGCAGTGCCCGCCCGGCAGGCCGAGCCGCTCCGACACCGTGGCGACGGTCGCTCCGTCGGCCACGTCCAGCGTCCCCTTCCCGCCGGGCAGGCGATCGGTCAACGTGCCCCGAAGGGTCACGTGGACCTGCACGGTGCGCCTCCGCCGGCCGGCAGCCGTGCCGTCACCAGCCGGTCGGCGCGCCGTACATCTGCTCCACGAGGTGCCAGATCCCGAGCCGCTCCAGCCGCTCCCGCGGCGCCAGCAGGTTGATCTGGACGAACCCCGGCAGACGGCCGATCTCCACCGCCCCGCTCACCGTGGTCCGGTTCTTCACCTCGTCCACGCTCATCCGGAGCAGCCTCGCGGCTCGCTCCACGCCGTTGTCCACCGCCGCGTTGATGAACGGGCCCGAGCCCAGGACCTGGATCGGCATCACCGGGCCCTCGAGCTTGGTCTTGTGCATCCTCGCGAGGGCCATGGCCCGGTCGACCTCGTCCTTCGTGAAGGGCTTGGCCAGGAACGGCAGGTCCTCGGCCGGCGGGAGCAGGATCGGCCCGTCCAGCTCGAGGCCCCTGATCACCTCGACCCGGACGACCACCCGGGCGGAGACGTCGGTGGTGTGCACGGCGACCTCGCCATCGCCGATCATGGAGTGCACGTCCCCGGCGTAGATCCCGGCCCCGTCCACCTTCACCGGGACGATCACGATGGAGCCCTCCCGCACCGAGTCGATGTCCATGTGCACGTCGGTGCGGAGCTCCAGCTGCTCCTCGCTGACGGCGAACTCGTGCTCGGCCCCCACCAGGAAGGCCCCGAAGTCGCCGCAGTTGTGTGAGGAGGGCAGGTCGATCGCGGGGATCGAGCCCAGGTTCCCGGCCGAGACCCGGACCCTGGTCACCGCGCCCACCAGGTCCGCCTTGCCGAGGGCGACGATCGGATGCTGCGTGGCGTGCTCCTGCAGCACCACCCACTCACGGGCCTCGCGGGCCAGCTCCTCGGCCCGCTCGGGCGCCACGGTCACCCCCAGGGACATACCCTCGTCGAAGACCATCGTGTAGCCCTCGACCATGTGGAAGGGGATCACCTCCGAGTGACAGGTCGAGCAACGGACCGCCCCCTCGCCGATCCCGTCCAGGTAGGTGTCCGGGTACAGGAAGTGACGGCCCGCGTCTCGGCACGTGGGGCAGATGTTGGCCACGAAGGGGTCCGAGATGAACCGCCCCTCCCAGCCGGTGTGCGTTCCGGACGTGGTAGCGCGCGAGAGCTGCTCCAGGGTCTCGACGTGGAGCGCGACGGCGTCGCCCACCTTGGCGCCCTCCACACGCACCGGCAGCGAGACCTCGTGGCCGCTGCGGATCGAGGGCGTGATCATCGGTCCCCAGCAGCCGGGGACCGTCAGGTACTCGATCCGGCCGCCGTCGCGGACCGGCCCGAGCATCTCGTTGCCGGGCCCGACCAGATCGGTATACCGATCCACCACCACGTGGTCCAGCGCCGGACCGGTGGGAGCCTCACGAACGGCCATCGCCTGGTCACCTCCTCGCACCGCCGGGGCCGTCGAGGGCCGACCCGGCGGACGGCGATCACGGGTTGCAGCCCCATCGTCCGCCCGACGACCGGACCTGGTCAAACCGCTCTCGGCGAGCGCGAGGTCACGAGGGTGCGGCGGCCAGGACCTCGGCCACCCGACGGTCCGATCGGTACCGGGCGGCCCGTTTCGGAGCCAGATCGCCCAGCACCCGGCGGACGATCCCCGCCGCCTCACCCCACACCACTTCCGACTCCCCATCGCGCTCCGAGGAGCGAGCCAGCGCACCGGCCAGGGCCGCGCGGGCTCGCCACCGGGCCAGGGGCGAGCCCACGGCGTCGGCGGCAGACACGGCTCGCCGCAGCTCGGAGACGGCCCGATCGGCCAGCCCTTGGGCCGTCAGGGCCCGACCCAGCGTCTCCAACGTCACCGCCTCGTACTTGCGGCGCCGGGTCCTACGGGCCAGCGTCAGGGCCCGTCGGGCCCAGGCCACCGCCTCATCCGGGCGCCCCATCTCGAGCTCGAGCTCGGCGCGCGCTGCGGCCAGACGCCCGCTCACCAACCAGTGCTCCCATGCCACGCTCCCCAGCGCGTCTTCCCACGCCGACGGCCACAGGCGCTCGGCGGTCCCCAGGTCGCCCTGGAGGATGGCAGCCGCGATCACGTCCGCCCGGGCGTTCATCCACGGCATGTTGAACTCCGACGGCCCCAGCCGGTCCGCCACCTCCTCACTCCGGCGCCGGGCTTCCTCGAGATCGAAGATGTCCCGGAGGACGGAGGTCGAGTAGTTGACCACCACGTTGGTGCTGCGACCCATCTCCCTGGCGATCCCGATGGCGGCCTCGTTGGTCTGGAGGGCTTCCTCGTACCGCCCCAGCCCGGCCAGGACGAGCCCCTCCATCCCCGCGCCCCGCAGGACGAACTCGATGCTGTGGGGCTCCCCCCCGCCGGTCTCGGCGGCCAGCCGGGTGAGCTCCAACGCGCGCCCGTAGTCGCCGGTCCAGTACGCGTGGTCCGCGTGGAGGTGGTAGTGCTCGGCGAGCTCGCGCCGCCGGGTCCCCGGAACCCACACCTCCAGGGCGCGGTCGCCCGAGGAGATCGCCTCCTCCAGGTCACCGTCCTCACCCCGCATGGCGTAGGCGGCGGCCAAGATCGCGAGCGCGGGCCCCTGGAGCTCGACCACGCCGCGGTTCCCGACCAGACCGACCAGCCGTCGGGCCTGGTCCAGGGTCTCGTCGGTGCGTTCCGTCCAGAGCGTCGCGTGGCTGCGGGCCAACAGCGCCTCGAGCTGGTCCTGCCCCTCCAGCTCGCCGAGCAGCTCCCCCAGCTCGCGCTCCGCCCGCGCATAGTCCTCCAGCTCCACCAGGGCCAGGCCGCGGCGCAGGCGGATCTGGCGCCGGTGGTCATCGTCCCCCGCGAGCTCCAGCGCTCGCGCGTAGTAGTCGTACGTCTCCTCCACGGCCAGCGCGCCCCGCGCTCGATCCGCCGCATCCAGGAAGTAGGCGATGGCCCGTTCTGGCTCGCCGGCCTCCCGCCAGTGGTGAGCCAGGATCCATGCCAGCTCCCGGGGCTCCTGGACCGAGGTCTCGATCGCCTCCGCGGTCGCGGCGTGGAGGCGCCGACGGGTGGCCCGGGGCAGCGTCTCGTACGCCACGTCGCGGATCAGGTCGTGCTTGATGGAGAACTCCGCATCCCCCTCGACCTGGCTGCGAGGCCGTCGCAACACCAGCCCCCTCGCCTCCAACTCCTCGAGCGCCGACCCCACGTCTGCCGCCTCGGTGACCCGTTCCAGCACGCCTTGCCAGAACGAGCGCCCGATCACGGAGGCATACAGGAGCAGCGTCCGGACGTCCGGCGGCAAGGCGTCGATCCTGGCCCCCACGGCCGCTCGGATGGTGGAGGGCAGCTCGCCGGGTGCGGCCTCCCCGATGGAGGCCACCAGCTCCTCCAGGAACAGGGGATTGCCCCCCGCCGCCGCCACCACGCGCTCGATCACCTCGGGCCGTGCCCCACCAAGGAGGGAGGCGGCGACCCGACCGGCCTCGTCGGTGGTGAGCGGCTCCAGCGGCAGGGTGGTCTGACCGATGAGGCCCGCGCCCCACCCCGGCCGTCGCTCCACGAACTCGGGGCGCGCGAGGGCGAGGAAGACCACCGACGCGTCGTGGACGTGCGCCACCAGGTAGTCGATGAGCTCCAGGAGCGCGTCGTCCGCCCAGTGGAGGTCCTCGAACACGATCATCACGGGTCGGGACTCCGCCAGGTGCTCGATCAGGAGCCGGCTCGCGTACCGGAGATGGATCGGATCGCTGGTCGGCTCGTCCAGGCCCAAGCCGAGCAGCAGCGAGAGGTACCGCGTGGTGTCGGGCGCCTCCGGCTCGACGAACAGCCTTCCCACCAGGATCGCCAGCTTGGTCCGAGCGACCTCCGCCGGGTCGTTCTCGTAGATCTGCGCCAGGTGGCGGACGATCTGGCCCAACGCGTGGTGAGGTGTCTGCTCCTCGTAGGGCAGGCTGCGACCCCACAGGGCCTGTCCGTCACCCGCCTCCACCTCGGCGGAGACCTCACGAGCCAACCGGGACTTGCCGATCCCGGAGGGTCCGAGGATCGTCACCAGGTGCGGGCGCCGGCTGGAGACGGCCCCCTGCCACACCATCCGGATCAGCCCCTGCTCGCGTTCTCGCCCCACCAGGGGGGTGGTCGAGACCGGCCGGAGCGCGGGTGCACCCACCGGCTCGCCCACCAGCCAGACGGGCACGGGGGCCGCTTTGCCCTTGGCCCGGATGGGGGCCAACTCCTGGAACCCGAAGGCGTGGCGCGTGAGGCGATGGGTCTCCGCATCGACGATCGTCCCCCCCGGCGGCGCGGCCGCCTGGAGCCGGGCGGCCACGTGCACCACGTCTCCGGTCGCCAGCGCGTCCCCCGGCGGGGGCTCCAGCGCGACGATCGCTTCTCCGGTACACACGGCCGCCCGCACCTGCAGATCCAGCCCCTCGGCCATAAGCTCGGCGACACCCTCCGCGACGGCCAGGGCGGCCCGGACGGCGCGCTCGGCATCGTCGCTGCGACCGATGGGCGCCCCGAACACGGCCATGACCGCATCGCCGATGTACTTCTCGACCACGCCGCCGTGGCGCTCGATGCGACCCCGCACCTCGTCGAAGAACCGGCGGTTCTCGTCCCGGACGTCCTCCGGATCCGCTCCATCTGCCCTGGCGGTGGAGCCCACCTGGTCGACGAAGAGGACCGAGACGAGCTTGCGCTCCTCGGTGGCCAGAGCCTTGAGCTCGGCGCCACACGCGGGGCAGTACCGAGCACCCGCCGGCCCCTCGGACCCGCAGCGGGGACAGCGCATGCCGCATCCTACGTGATGGCAGGGGGGCCCGCGCCACCCGAGGGTCTCGGGCCGTTCGGCCCTGGCCCGGCGACCGACCCGGCCGGGACCATGCCGGTCATGGATCGCGCCCCCGCCATCCTGAACCTGCTGGACGAGGACGAGCTCAGGCGGGTGCACGACAGCGCGCTGCGCGTGCTGGCCGAGGTGGGAGCCCGCATCATGAGCGGCGAGGGCCGGCGCCTCCTGCTCGAGCACGGCGGCACCCTGCTCGACGAGGACGTGGTGCGGGTGCCGGCCACCCTGGTGGAACGGGCGCTGGCCGACGCCCCCCACCGCTTCACCATGTTCGACCGGAACGGGGCGCCCGCCCTGCACCTGGGCGAGGGCACGGTGTCCGTGGGGGCCGGCGTGACCAACCTGAACTACCTGGACCCGGAGACCGACCGCGTGGAGCCCTTCTCGCTCGAGGCCACCGCACGGTCGACCCTGCTGGCCGACGCGCTGCCGAACATCGGCTTCGTGGCCACGCCCGGCGTCACGCGCGCCACCGAGGACCTACCCCAGCACATCGTGAACCAGCGCGAATTCGTGGAGATGGTGGCGAACACCACCAAGCCGCTCATGGTGCTTATCGCCGGTGGTCCCGAGCTGTCGGACATCTACCACATGGCCGAGCTGGCAGCCGGTGGCCCGGATGCCCTGCGGAGGCGGCCGTTCGTGATCCCGTACCTGAACTCGGTCTCCCCGCTGCTGTTCAACCCGGAGACCGTGGACAAGCTCTTCCTAGCCGCCGATCGAGGCCTGCCGGTGTGCTGCCAGGCCGCCCCCCAGGTGGGCGCGACCGGGCCGGCCACAATCGCGGGGACCCTGGTGGTCGCCGCCGCCGAGACGCTGCTGGGGCTGGTGCTGACCCAGCTCCGTCACCCCGGCCTGCCTTTCGTGAGCGGGACCGTCCCGTTCCTGATGGACATGCGAAACGGGGCCGTGACGGCCGGCGGCCCGGACGGCCTGCGCTTCATGGTGGCCATGGGCCAGCTGTGTCGGCGATGGGGCCTGCCGCTCGTGGGGATGAGCTTCGGCGGGGACTCGAAGGTCATGGACGAGCAGGCCGTTCTCGAGGCTACCTACTACGGGCTCGGCGCGACGCTGGCGGGAGTCGACCTGATCTTCGACGCGGGCTGCGTGGAGGGCGGCCTGCTGTTCTCCCCCGAGCTGCTGGTGATCGCCGACCAGGCCGTGGAGATGGCCCGCCGCGCCACCGAGCGCCTGGACCTGAGCGAGGAGGCGATCGCCTTCGAGACGATCGCGAGGGTCGGGCCCGGCGGCCTGTACCTGGGCGAGGAGCACACGCTCAGCCACTTCCGGGAGCTGTGGCTCCCCCGGATCCTGTCCTGGGAGCCGCGCCCGCAGTGGGAGGAGGGCGGGGCCACCACGCTTCGTCAGCGGGCTCGGGAGCGTGTGCTGGCGACCTGGGGGGAACACACGGTCGATCCCCTGCCGGAGGACGTGCTCGCCGGGATGCGCGAGGTGATCGAACGACGTCGGGCCACCCCACCGCCGCCGGAGTGAGCGAGGCGCCACTCGTGTATCCTGCAGCGCATGGCACTGCGCAAGGAAGCGTGTTGGCGCCTGGAGGTCTTCAGGCAGTCGCACTAGGCCGCTGCTTCCCGGTTCCGCGTCGGGGGAAGCAGCGGGGACAGGCGCATCCATGACGGTCGGCACCCGCCGGCCGGGTGTCGCCTCCTCCCGCTCCATCGCAGGAGGTCGCCACCGTGCCCATGCCGCACCAGGTCCAGATGCAACTGATCAAGCGCCGCCTCGTCGGCAAGGAGGGAAGCGCGCGCGTCAAGGAGCTCCGCGCCATCCTGGCCGACCTGCCCGGCTACAAGAACGGCCCTTACGCCGACATCCGCGCGTGGGTGGCGGGACAGATCGAGCAGACCCGGGTGCGCTCTCGGGTGGTCCATCGCGACTCGATCGCCGTGCGTCGCGAGGGCCAGGCGCAGATCGCGCTGGTGGGCCCCCCGAACGTGGGCAAGTCGTCGCTGCTGCAGGCGCTCTCGGACATCCAGATCCGCACCGGCGACTATCCGTTCACCACGCTCCGGCCGGTCGCCGCGGTCGCCGTGATCCACGGGATCCCGGTCCAGCTGGTGGAGATCCCCGGGCTCATCGAGGGTGCCACCAAGGACCGGGGCGGCGGCCGGGCGCTGCTCGGCGTCCTGCGCGGTGCCGACGCCATCGTGTTCTGCCACGATGCGACGGCGCCGCTCCAGCCCCTGCGGCAGGTCCTGGCCGAGGTGCGCGCCGCCGGGATCGACCGGCCCGCGCTCCTGACCGCCACCAAGCTGGATGAGGCCGGGACCTCGGCGCTGGAGCGGCTCCGAGCAACGGTGCCCCAGCTGCCGGTGATGGGCGTCTCGATCCTCGACGACGCGAGCCTCGATGCCTTCCGTGAGGCCGTGTGGGGCTTGACCGGCCTGGTCCGCGTGTTCACTCGCCGTCCCGGCTCCCCCCAGGCCGACCCGCTCGCCGTGCGGGCGGGCGCCACCGTGGAGGACGTCGCCGAACGGCTCCACGGCGAGCTCGCCGGATCGTGTCGGGGAGCGCGGGTCTGGGGCCCATCGGGGCGCTTCCCCGGCCAGCGCGTGGGGCGCGAACACGCGGTGCTCGAGGGTGACGTGATCGAGGTGCTCGCCTGAGCCCTCCCGCGTGAGCCTCACAGGACCAGGTCGGCCAGCAGGTCGACCTGGTCCACCTCGGGCACGCTGGGGACGAAGACCAGCTCGTCGATCTCCAGTCGGCGGTACGCCTCCACCCGGTCCCGGACCTGCTCGGCGGTCCGCGCGGCGCCGGTCGCGATGGCCTGGGCTCGATCGCCCACGTACCCGTAGTACGCGAGGAGCTGACGGCGGGACTCCTCGTCCCGCTCGTCCAGGCCGAAGTAGGCCAGGCACACCGTCCTTGGCGTGCGGGTCCCGCCGACCTGCCGGAACGCCCCCTTGAACGCCGCCAGCATCCCCTCCGCGGCCTCTGCCGGCGCGCCGCCCACCGTGTACCCGCCCTCCCAGCGCGCCGCGCGGCGCGCGGCCCGGACGGGGTCCCCGCCGAACAGCACGGGGATCCGTCCGCGGAGCGTCGCCGGCCCGAACGGGGTCGGGCCGAGGGCCGAGCCTTGGCCGGCCCAGCTCTCGTGCAGGCGCCCGAGCTGCTCGTCGAAGATCCTCCCCCGGGCGTGGAAGTCGCGCCCCACGGCCGGGAAGTCATCCGGCCGAGCCCCCACCCCCAGGCCCAGGGTGAGCCGGCCAGCGGAGAGGGCGTCCACGCTCGCGGTGAGCTTGGCCAACCGTGCCGCATCGTAGGTGGGCGCGAGCAGGACATCGGTGAGCAGGCCGATCCTCGAGGTGACCGCCGCGGCGGCGGCCAGCGCGGCCAGCTCGTCGAAGCCCGGCCAGGCCACCCGGCCGATGGTGGCCAGGGACGAGAAGCCCCGAGCCTCGGCCCGGCGGGCCCACTCCAGCAGGGTGGGCCCCTCCATGTCCAACAGCGTGTTCCCGATCCCGATCGCGATGTCCACCGTTCCCTCCTGCAGCGCAAGGAAGCCCTGCGGCCACCCTACCCGGGATCCGGCCTCCGACGCCGACCCGAGGTGCCCCGCGCGCGAGCGAACCGGCGTATCCCCCACAATGGTGGTGATGGCTACCCGGTGGGCCGCCACGTGTGGAACCCGGCCCGGCGGCGCCCGGCTGGTGGTGGCCGCCGCGGCCGTGATGGTCCTGACGGCCTGCTCCTCGAACGGCCCCTCATCACCCGCCCCGAGCTCGGGCGCCGGCTCGGCGCCATCCACCGTGCCCGCGCACGTCTCTCCCTCACCGCTCCCCTCCGGCCCGGCGGCGGGAGCGGCGTGGACCACGTACGGAGGCGATGCCGCTCGGAGCGGCCTGGATCGCTCCTCGCCGCCGATCGGCCGCGTCCACCGCGTGTGGACCTCGCCCGCCCTGGACGGAGCGATCTACGCGCAGCCGCTGCTGTTCCGTGAGCGGGTCTTCGTGGCCACGGAGAGCGATTCCGTCTACGCTCTGGACGCCGCCTCGGGACAGGTGGCCTGGCGCCGCCACCTCGGGGAGGCGGTCCCGCGCTCGGCGCTTCCCTGCGGGAACATCGATCCCACCGGCATCACCGGCACCCCGGTGATCGATCCCTCGACCGGGGTCCTGTACGCGGTGACCTTCGTGCAGCCCGGCCGGCATGACCTGGTGGCGCTGGATACGGCCGACGGCAGCGTGCGGTTCCGCCGACCGATCGACCCCCCCGGCCTCGATCCTCTGGTCGAGCAGCAGCGCCCCGCGCTCACCATCTCGGACGGCCGCGTGTACGTAGCCTACGGGGGCCTCTTCGGCGACTGCGGCGAGTACCATGGCGCCGTGGTCGGGAGCGCTCTGGACGGGAGCGGCTCTCTGATCTCTTACCGGGTGCCTTCGGGACGAGCGGCCGGCATCTGGGCGCCACCCGGTCCGACCGTGGTCCCCGGGGACGACCTGCTGGTGGCGACCGGCAACAGCTTCTCCACGTCGAGCTTCGACTTCGGCAACGCCGTGATCCGCTTGTCCCCGAGCCTCGACGTGGTCGACTGGTTCGCGCCCTCGAACTGGCTCGACCTCAACCGGGGCGACGTGGACCTGGGCTCGACGAGCCCCGCCCTGCTGCCCGACGGATTGGTGTTCATCGCCGGCAAGGAAGGGATCGGCTCGCTGCTCCGACTGGACCGCCTCGGACACGTGGGTGGGGAGGTCTTCTCCGCGCGGGTGTGCGACCGGGCCTTCGGCGGGACCGCGGTGCGTCCGCCCTTCGTGTACGTGTCCTGCACCGGCGGCGTGGTGGGGCTGCGGCTGGGCTCGGGACCGTCGTTCCAGGTGGCGTGGCGGGGCCCCAGCTTCGACGCCGGTCCGCCCATCGTCTCGGGGGGTGCGGTCTGGACGGTGGATCTGGGCTCGGGCGACCTGGTCGCCCTCGATGCCGGAACCGGCGATCAGCGCTCGAGGCAGCGCCTGGGAGCGGTCGTGCACTTCACCGCGCCGGCCGCCGGCGACGGGCACGTCTACGTGGCGGCGACGGATCGCGTGGTGGGGGTCGCCGGTGGCTAGCCCCAACCGCTCGTGGCGCGATCGGCTGATCCCCGGGGCGGTGCTGGGCCTGGCCGCGGGGGGCGTGGCGATCGGCGTCGCGCAGTTCG
>DASQQQ010000159.1:0-7819 GCA_035643355.1 Actinomycetota bacterium
GATCGGCAGGACCGGGTGGACGGGCGAGCTGGGCTACGAGATCTACCTGCGGGACACCTCGCGTGGCGACGAGCTGTTCGAACGTGTCCTGCGTGCGGGGGAGCCCTACGGGATCCGGGTGATCGCGCCGAGCGAGGCCCGCCGGATCGAGGCCGGGATCTTCAACTACGGCAGCGACATGGGGATCGAGGACACGCCGTTCCACGTCACCGGGCTGGAGAAGTACGTCGAGCTCGGCCAGGAGCAGGACTTCATCGGCCGGACGGCGCTCGAGCGGATCCTGCGGCAAGGGGTGGACCGCAAGCTCGTCGGCATCCAGATCGGCGGAGATCCCATGAGCGACGAGGGGGCTCTCAATGACTTCTGGCCGGTGGTCGCGGACGGCGGGAGGGTTGGTCGAGTGACGGCCGGGGCGTGGTCGCCACGCCTCGAGCGCAACGTGGGCTACGCCTGGGTGCCGATCGCCCTGGCCGGGGTCGGAACGTCGCTGGGGATCGAGAGCCCTCGCGGCGTGCTTCCCGCAACGGTCCACTCCCTCCCGTTCGTCGACCCGGAGAAGGAGATCCCGAAGTCCTAGGCTCATGCAGCACGCATGTGTCGATGTGCGGCGCATGAAGATGATCCAGATCCCGCTGCCGCGAGCGATGCAGCTGCGTCGCAACCTCACGGCCTACGACGGTAACTGCGTGGCGCTGGTCGAGCTGCGCACGGCCCCCCTGTTGACCCGCGACGCCCGGATCGCTCGTGGGGCGGAGCGCTTGGTGGAGGTGGTCCTGGTCCGATGAGCGACTCGATCGCGTTCGACCGTGCGGCCGACTACTACGACCGGACCCGTGGTCTCTCGGGGGCCGCAGCCGCAGCCCAGACCGAGCTGCTGGTGCGCGAGCTGCGGGGTCGGGGCCGGGCCCTCGAGGTGGGTGTCGGCACCGGCCAGGTCGCGCTGCCCCTGGCCTCCGTGGGGATCTCGCTCCTGGGCGTGGACCTGTCTCGGCCGATGGTGGACCGGCTGCTCGCGAACGCCGGCGGGGCGGCCCCCTTCCCCCTGGTCCTGGCCGATGCCGCCCGCCTTCCCCTAGGGGATGACGCCTTCGGCGCCGCCCTGACGCGTTGGGTGCTGCACCTCATCCCGGACTGGACGGCCGCGGTTGGGGAGATGGCCCGGACGGTGCATCCGGGCGGCGTCCTGCTGATCAGCCTGGGCGGGTACGGGTCGCCTCGCCGGGAGATCCAGAACCGGTTCGGGGAGCTGGCCGGCGTCTCGGTGCGCCCGATCGGGTTGGACTGGGACGGCTGGGCCGAGCTCGATGTGGTGCTCGCGTCGTTGGGCGCTTCTGCGCGGGCCCTGCCCGAGATCCCCGACCATCCCGAGGAGCGGATGGGATCGTTCCTGGCCGCGATCGGATCGAACCGGTACTCGTGGACGTGGCCGGTGCCGGAGGACGTGCGCCTCCGCGCCGTCCGCGAGCTCCGTGGCTGGGTGCAGGAGCGGTTCGGGCCCCTGGACCGGCCCCGCAGGAGCGAGCACCCGATCCGTTGGCGCGCCTACGACCTGCCCTGAGGCGCCTCAGCGGGGCCGCCGCGATCGGGGGTCTGGGCGCACCGGGGCGGCCTCCGGCGTCCCCGCCACAGGCTATCCTTTGGGGCAACGGGCCGGCGCACGCGCCCGGCCGGCATGGATCCGCGAAGGAGGCCCTGATGCCCATCACGCCGGTCGAGAAGATCTGGATGGACGGTGAGCTCGTGGACTGGGGTGAGGCCAAGATCCACGTCTTATCCCATGCCCTGCACTACGGGAGCGGCGTGTTCGAGGGCATCCGCTGCTACGAGACGAAGTCCGGACCGGCCGTGTGGCACCTGGACGAGCACGTGAAGCGCCTGTTCCGCTCGGCCAAGCTCTACCACATGGACATCCCCTTCTCGCACGAGGCGATCGGGGAGGCCATCAAGGAGACGATCCGGGCCAACGGGTTGTCCTCCTGCTACATCCGGCCCCTGGTGATGCGGGGCTACGGTGAGATGGGTGTGAACCCGCTGAACGCCCCGGTGAACGTGCTCGTCGCCGTCTGGCCTTGGGGCGCGTACCTGGGCGAGGACGCGCTGGAGCGCGGGGTCCGCGTCAAGATCTCCTCCTGGAAGCGCAACGACCAGAACTCGCTGCCCTCGGCCGCCAAGGCCACCGGGCAGTACATCAACGGGGTCCTGGCCAAGACGGAATCCCTCAAGGCGGGGTACGACGAGGCCATCATGCTGAACCATGCCGGGTTCGTGACCGACGGCTCCGGGGAGAACGTGTTCGCGGTCCGGGGCGGCGTCCTGTCCACGCCCCCGATCTCGGCCGGCTGCCTGGACGGGATCACTCGCGCCTCCGTGATGGCCATGGCGCAGGACCTCGGGCACGAGGTTCGCGAGGCCAACCTCACGCGCACCGACCTGTACAACGCCGATGAGGCGTTCTTCACGGGGACCGCCGCCGAGGTGACGCCCATCCAGGAGGTCGACGATCGGGTGGTGGGGGAGGGCACGCGCGGCCCCATCACCAAAGAGATCCAGGGGACCTTCTTCGCTGCCACCAAGGGCGAGATCGAGCGGTACGCCTCGTGGCTGACCCCGGTGGCGTCGAGCCGATGAGCGACGACGCCGCGTACCGGTTGCCGCGGAGGGTCACCCCAGTCCGCTACGACCTGGTCCTCGAGCCCGACCTGGTTGCCGGGACCTTCGCGGGGTGGGAGGACGTCGCCGTCCACGTCCACCAGCCCGCGGATGCGATCCTGCTGAACGCGCTCGACCTGCAGATCGAGCGGGGCTGGCTCGCCTCCGAGGACGCTCGGGTGGAGGTCCGCGAGATCCGGATGGAGCCGGAGACCGAGCGTGTGCATCTGGCCCTGGACCGGGAGGTCTCGGCCGGAGCGTGGACCCTCCACGTCGAGTTCCGGGGAACGCTGAACGACAAGCTGCACGGGTTCTACCGGTCCACCTACACGGACGCCGAGGGCCCGCACGTGATCGCCACCACCCACTTCGAGGCCACGGACGCGCGCCGGGCGTTCCCCTGCTGGGACGAGCCCGATCTGAAGGCCGTGTTCGGCGTGACCATGATCGTCCCCGAGGCCCTGACCGCCGTCTCCAACGGACCCGAGGTCGACCGGACACCCGTCGACGGCGGCAAGGTGAAGGTCCGGTTCGCCGACACGATCCCCATGTCCACGTACCTGGTGGCCTTCGTGGTGGGGCGCCTGGAGCTCACCGATCCGGTCGACGTCGACGGCGTTCCCCTCCGGATCGCGCACGTGCCCGGCAAGGGCCATCTCACGCGGTTCGCCCTCCAGGCGGGGGCGTTCTCGCTGCGCTTCTTCTCCGAGTACTACGGCATCCCCTATCCGGACACGAAGGTCGACTTCATCGCCCTTCCGGACTTCGGGGCCGGGGCCATGGAGAACCTGGGCTGCATCACGTTCCGGGAGGCCCTGGTGCTGGTGGACCCCGATCAGGCCACCCAGCAGGAGCTGCTCAACATCGCGGACGTGGTGGCGCACGAGCTCGCGCACATGTGGTTCGGGGACCTGGTGACGATGCGGTGGTGGAACGGCATCTGGCTGAACGAGGCCTTCGCCACGTTCATGGCCAACGTCACGGTGGACGCGTTCCGGCCCGAGTGGGAGCGATGGGCCTCCTTCCGCCGGTCCATCTCGGGCGCGTTGGAGATCGACGGCCTGGACAGCACCCGGTCCATCGAGTACCCGGTGCGCTCGCCGGACGACGCGGCGGACATGTTCGACACGCTCACGTACACGAAGGGCGCAGCGGTCCTGCGGATGCTCGAACAGTACCTGGGTCCGGAGCGGTTCCGGGAGGGGATCCGCCTGTACCTGGACCGTCATCGGTTGGGCAACACGGAGACGGGGGACCTGTGGAGCGCCATCGAAGAGGCCACCGGTGAGCCGGTACGTCGGATCATGGACTCCTGGATCTGGCAGGGAGGGTACCCGGTGGTTACGGCGAAGCACTCGGATGGGGCGATCGTCCTGTCCCAGGAGCGCTTCCGGTACCTGGGTGGCGATGACGGCACCCGGTGGGACGTCCCCATGCTGGTTCGGTTCGGGGCGGCGCAGGCCGATGCCAAGCCGGTGCTGGTGGGGCGTCCACCGTCCGTGGATGGCCCCACGGCGGTCCCGGTCCCCGGATCGGCCGCCGAGCCCAGGCGGGTCGTGGCCAACGCCGGCGGGTCGAGCTTCGTGCGGATCCGCTACGGCGACGGCTTGCGGCGGGCCCTGACCGAGTCCCCTCAGGAGCTGTCGCCCATCGAGCGCTACGGGCTGATCGACGATGCTTGGGCCACCGTGGTGGCCGGCCTGTCGCCGGTGAGCGATTTCCTGACCCTGGTCCGCGGCTTCACCGAGGAGAGCGATGTCCACGTGTGGCAGGCGGTGATCCACGGCCTGGCCTGGCTGGACCGGTTCGCCGAAGGCGACGTGCGCGAACGGCTCCGCGCATACGTGCGCGACCTGGTGAGTCCGGCCCTGGACCGTCTGGGCTGGGAGCCGGATCCGGGTGAGCCGGACCTCACCAGAGCGCTCCGCGGGTCGCTGGCCGGGGCCCTCGCCGTCCTGGGTCACGACGCAGGGGCGGTGGACCGTCTGCGGGGCATCGAGGAGTCCGCGCGCTCGGGCGCCAGGATCGACGCCGCCCTGGCCTCGACGGCGGTGGGGGTGGTGGCCGCCACCGGTGGTCTCGAGGCCTACGAGGCGTACCTGATCCACCGCGACGCCGCGCCCACGCCCCAGGAGCAGCTGCGGTACCTGTACGCACTGCCGGACTTCCGTGAGGCTGAGCTCATGGACCGGACCCTGGAGCTGGCCATGACCGATGCCGTGCGGACCCAGAACGCGCCCTTCCTGCTCTCCCGCTCCATCGCCAACCGGGACCTCGGACAGCGGGCCTGGCGGTTCGTGCGAGAGCGCTGGGGGCAGGTGAACGATCGGTTCCCCGAGAACACCATCATCTACGTGGCCGATCCGGTCCGGCTGCTCACCACGCCGGAGGACGAGGCGGACGTGCAGGCCTTCTTCCGGGAGCACGACATCCCTCAGGCCCGGAAGATGCTCCAGCAGGTCCTGGAGCGTCAGCGGATCAACGTCGCGTTCCGCCGCCGGGCGGAAGGGGAGCTCCCCACCGCCCTGGTCTGATCGGCGGGCCCGGGCTCGCCACCGCGTGCCCCCGGCCCCTCTTTCGCCGAGCTTGACAGCCCGAGGGGCCCTCAATACCGTTCGGCACCGAACGACGTGGCCCGGCCTTGACGGGCCGAGCGTTGACCGGAGGCGATGCGCAGGTGGGGGACGTCACGGTCGGATCGGTCCGGGTGTCCACGGACCACTGGATCGGCGGCGAGCGCGTGCCCTCCGACGACGCGTTCGAGGACGTCTCACCCATCGACGAGCAGGTGATCGCCCACGTCGCGCGGGGCGGGCGGGGAGAGGCCGATGCCGCCGTGGCGACCGCGCGGGAGGCCGCCCCGCGGTGGGGGGGGATGAGCCCGAAGGAGCGGGCGGCGGTTCTCCACGCGATCGGCGATGGGGTCCAGGCCCGTGTCCCGGAGCTGGCGGCCGTCGAGACCCGGGACAACGGGTCGCTCCTGCGCTCGATGCGCGACTCGGTCATGCCGCGCGTCGCCCACAACTTCCACTTCTTCGCCGATCAGCTGCTCGAGCTCGGCCACGAGGACTTCGAGATCAGGGGCCACCGGAACCACGTGAGCTGGGATCCTTCCGGCGTGGCGGTGGTCATCACGCCGTGGAACGCGCCGCTGATGCTGGGGACCTGGCGGTTGGCGCCCGCCCTCGCGACTGGGAACGCCGTCGTGTTCAAGCCGCCCGAGTGGGCGCCGCTGACCGCCTCGATCCTCGGGGACATCGCCCGCGAGGCCGGCCTGCCCGACGGAGCGCTCAATGTGGTCCAGGGGATCGGCGAGGAGGCGGGCGCCGCCCTGGTGGCCCATCCCGACGTGGATCGGATCGCGTTCACGGGCTCGGTAGGAACCGGCCGGCTGGTTGCCCAGGCGGCCGGGGCGAACCTCACGCCGGTCTCGCTCGAGCTGGGCGGCAAGTCGCCGTTCCTGATCTTCGGCGACGCCGACCTGGAGGCGGCCGTGAACCAGGCCGTGAACCAGTACGACAACGCCGGACAGGTCTGCCTGGCCGGGACGCGGCTGCTGGTCGAGCGCTCGATCCACGATGCCTTCCTCGAGCGCTTCCTGCAGCGGGTCTCGGCGCTCCGCCAGGGGGACCCCCGGGATGAAGAGGTCGACCTCGGTCCGCAGATCACCCGGGAGCACTTCGAGCGCGTGGACGGTTTCGTCCAACGGGCCAAGGCGGCCGGTGCCCGTGCGCTGATCGGCGGCGGGCCCAACGAAGCGCTCGGCGGCCTCTACTACCGACCCACGCTGTTCGTGGACGCGCCGGCCGGCTCCGAGATCCTCCGCGAGGAGGTGTTCGGGCCCGTCCTCACCCTCCAGCCGTTCGCCGACGAGGACGAGGCCGTGGCGCTCGGCAACGACACGGACTACGGGCTCGCCGCGATCGTCTACACCGGCGACCCGGAGCGGGCCGAGCGGGTGTCGGCCCGGTTGGTGGCCGGAACGGTGTGGGTGAACTGCTTCTTCGTGCGGGACCTGCGAGCGCCGTTCGGCGGCTCCCGGAACTCGGGCATCGGCCGGGAGGGCGGTGTGCGGAGCTTCGACTTCTACGCGGACGTGAAGAACGTCTGCATGGCGCCGGTCTGAAAGGAGATGACGGCGGATGGGTGAGATCGTCGGCGCCGGGATCGTGTCCCACGTCCCCACGATCATGTTGCCGGAGGAGACCCGGCGCGAGATCAACGACGGCAGGGAGATCAGCCTGGTCGAGGGCCACCGGCGGTTGAAGGCCGAGGTGTTCGACCGGCTGAGGCCCGACACCGTGGTGGTGTGCGACACGCACTGGGAGTCCACCTTCGAGCACATCGTCACCGCGCACGACCGCCGGCAGGGGCGGTTCACCTCGCACGAGCTGCCCCGGGGCATGAGCGCGATCCCGTACGACATGCCGGGCGATCCGGAGCTGGCGCACGCCCTGGCCCGGCAGGCCGAGGGCCGGGACGACACGTGGATCCTGGCCTGCGAGGATCCCTACCTGCCGATCTTCTACGGCACCGTGAACATCTGGACCTACCTCTCCGGGGGCGAACGATGGATCTCGCTGGCCATCAACCAGACCGGGCAGAGCGAGGACTTCCTGCTGCTGGGCGATCTGCTGGGCCGGGCGGTGGAGGAGGTGGATCGTCGGGTGGTGATCCTGGCCTCCGGCGGGATGACCCACCGGTTCTTCGCGTTCCGCGAGCTCAGGGGGCACGAGTCCTCCAGCCCGGAGAACATCATCAGTCCCGAGGCCCGCGAGGCGGACGAGCACGTGCTGGAGATGCTCGAGAAGGGCGACCACCGGGGCGTGATCGACTGGATGCCCGAGTACAAGCGGTTCGCTCCCGAGGGCAAGTTCGGGCATTACCTGATCATGGTGGGGGCGCTGGGGGGCGCCTCCTGCACGGCGACGGGGGAGCGGTTCTCCGACTACGAGGCGTCCGTGGGGACGGGCCAGGTCCACGTCTGGTTCGAGCGTCCCGAGGGCGGATGGACGGCGTAGGGGCAAGCCGACGGAAGGGGGGTTGGAGGTGGCTGAGGCCCAGGAAGGGTTGGGCTACGAGCGGTTGGGGGAGAAGCGGCTCTCGCTGACCGACGCGGTCGCGCAGTCGGCGGGGTTCATGGCGCCGGTCTTCTCGTCCGCGCTGCTGA
>DASQQQ010000160.1:0-8602 GCA_035643355.1 Actinomycetota bacterium
CCACCCGCATCTAGTGGGGCACGACGCGGTAGGCGTCGTAGACGTTCTCGACCTTCTTCACCGAGGCCAGGATCTGCGACAGGTGCTGGATGTCCCCCAGCTCGAAGGTGAACCGCAGGTTCGTGATCCGGTCCCGGCCCACCGTGGAGGTGGCCGAGAGGATGTTCACGTGGTGATCGGCCAGCACCGTGGCCACGTCGGAGAGCAGGCGGGTCCGGTCCAGGGCCTCGACCTGCACCGACACCACGAACGAGGTGGGGCGCCCGGTGCGCCACGAGACCTCGATCACGCGCTCGGGCTCCCGGGAGAGCGCGCGGGCGTTCGGGCAGTCGGTGCGGTGCACCGACACCCCCTGGCCCCGCGTGACGAACCCCATGATCTCGTCCCCCGGCACCGGGGTGCAGCACCTGGCCAGCCGCACCCACACGTCGACCGAACCGGGCACCACCACCCCGGAGGTCACGTCCGGCTGGCCGACCTGGACCGGCCTGGCCAGGGGCACCCGGGTCACGTCCTCCTCGGGGGTGCCGCTCACGATCCGGGCCAGCCGGGCCATCACCGACTGCGGCGACACGTGCCCCTCCCCCACCGCCACGAACAGCGAGTCCAGGTTGGGGAACTTCATCTCGCGGGCCACCTGCTCCAGGGCCTCCTCGGTGGCCAGGCGCTTGAACGGGACGTTCTGCTTGCGCATCAGGCGGTGGAGCGCGTCGCGGCCCTGGTCCAGGGCGTCCTCCCGGCGCTCCCGGCTGAACCACTGCCGGATCTTCGTGCGGGCCCGAGGGGTGACCACGAACTGCAGCCAGTCCTGCGACGGGCCCTCGCCCTGGGCCCGTGAGGTGAGGATCTCGACCGTGTCCCCGGTGCGCAGCTCGTAGTCCAGGGGCACCAGCTTGCCCGAGACCTTGGCCCCGATCGTGCGGTGCCCCACCTCGGTGTGGATCGAGTAGGCGAAGTCCACCGGCGTGGCCCCGGCGGGCAGGTTGATCACGTCCCCCTTGGGGGTGAAGACGAAGACCTGTCCGCGGTACAGGTCGATCTTCAGACCCTCCATGAACTCCCGCGGGTCGGCCATGTCCTTCAGCCACTCCATCATCTGGCCGAGCCAGGCCAGGTCCGCGGCCTCCTTGGCCTTCTTGCCGCCCTGGCGCTCCTTGTACCGCCAGTGGGCGGCGATGCCGAACTCGGCCGTGCGGTGCATCTCGTGGGTGCGCAGCTGGACCTCGATCGGGCGCCCCTCGGGCCCCACCACGGTGGTGTGCAGGGACTGGTACATGTTCGACTTGGGCATCGCGATGTAGTCCTTGAACCGCCCGGGGACCGGCTTCCACAGGGAGTGGATCGCGCCCAGGGCCCCGTAGCAATCGCGGACCGAGTCGACCAGGATGCGGATGGCGGCCAGGTCGTAGATCTCGTTGAACTCCTTGCCGCCCACGACCATCTTCTCGTAGATCGAGTACAGGTGCTTGGGGCGCCCCTCGACCTCCGCCTTGATGCCAGCCTCCCGCAGCCGGTTCCGGGCCGAGCGCAGGACGCCCTCCACGTACGCCTGGCGTTCGGCGCGCCGGGCCTCCACCAGGCTGGCGATCTCGCGGTACGGGCCCGGGTGGAGGGTCTTAAACGACAGGTCCTCCAGCTCCCACTTCACCTGCTGGACCCCCAAGCGGTGCGCGAGCGGGGCGAAGATCTCGAGCGTCTCGGTGGCGGTCTTGCGCTGGCGAGCCGGGGGCAGCGCGCCGAGCGTGCGCATGTTGTGCAGGCGATCGGCCAGCTTGATCAACAGGACCCGGATGTCGCCGGCCATGGCCACGATCATCTTGCGCACGTTCTCGGCCTGCTCCTGCTCCCGGCTGCGGAACTCGATGTGCATCAGCTTGGTGAGCCCGTCGACGATCCGAGCCACCTCCGCGCCGAAGTCCTCCTCGATCTCGTCAAGGCTGACGTCCGTGTCCTCCACCACGTCGTGCAGGAGGGCCGCCACCAGCGTGGTGGTGTCCAGGCTGAGGTCGGCCAGGATCGTGGCCACCGCGACCGGGTGCTCCACGAAGTCCTCGCCCGACAACCGCTTCTGGCCCTCGTGATGGGCCTCGGCGTAGGCGTAGGCCTCGCGGATCGGTTTCAGGTCGGCCTTCGCGTTGTAGCCACGGACCAGGCGCTCCAGCTGCTGGTAGCTCTCGCGCTGCTCCCCCTCTTCGCTGGGGGCCGGGCGCAGGCGCGACAGCAGCCCGCCGCGGCGCTCGGGCTTGGGCTGCACCACCTGCTCACGGCTGTCCACGCGCATGCCTCCTCGAGGTAGCCAGTGTAAGGCTCAGTAGGTGAGCAGCGTGAGCAGGTCGTAGCCCTCGAGGCGCTCTCGGCCCTTCAGGAAGTCGAGCTCGATCAGGAAGGACAAGCCGATCACCTTCCCGCCGATCCGCTCCACCAGGTCGGCCGTGGCCTTGGCCGTACCTCCGGTGGCGAGCACGTCGTCGACGATCAGCACGCGCTCCCCCGGCGTGACGGCGTCCTTGTGGATCTCCAGGGTGGCCGTCCCATACTCGAGCGCGTACTCGGCCGTCTCCGTGTCCCAGGGCAGCTTGTCCTTCTTGCGCACCGGGACGAAGCCGGCCCCGAAGTGGTAGGCCACGGGGGCCGCCAGGATGAACCCCCGGGCCTCGATGCCCACCACCTTGTCCACGTTGCCGCGGCCGAAGTGCACCACCATGAGGTCGATCACGGTGGAGTAGGCGATCTCGTCGGCGAGCAGCGGGGTGATGTCCTTGAACACGATCCCCGGTTGCGGGAAGTCCGGCACGTCGCGGATCAGGCCCCGCAGCCGCTCGCCGTCCACCGCTACCTCCGCTTCCGTTTGGACGGCTTCTTCTTCCCCTTCGCGCCGCTCCTCGAACCACCCTTGGGCTTGGGTCGCCCGGTCGAGCCGCCGGCCCGGGCGGTGGTGCGGGTGGCCGCGGCGGTGGTGCCCACCGGCGTGAGCTGGCCCCCCTCGCCGTTGTCCGAGCCGGCCGGCAGCGACCCGCCCGGCCCGGGCACCGAGCGCAGACGCCGGCCTGTGGTGGAGCGCGCGGCGGCCCGAGCGCGGATCTGCGCGTACCGAGGCTCGCGCTCCTTCAGGATCGTGAGGATCGGCGAGGCCACGAAGATGGACGAATAGGTCCCGGACAGGACCCCGATCATCATGGCGAAGGCGAAGTCCTTCAGCGTGTCCCCGCCGAAGAGCAGCAGCGACAGGATGGGGAAGACCACCACCAGGGACGTGTTCACCGAGCGCATGAACACCTGGTTCAGGGAGGTGTCCACCACGCCGCCGTAGGTGTCGCGGGCCAGCATGGCCGCGCTCTCGGTGTTCTCCTTGATCTTGTCGAAGATCACCACGGTGTCGTACAGCGAGTACCCCAAGATCGTCAGCACCGCGATGATCGTGGCCGGAGTGACCTCGCGGCCCACCAGGGCGTAGACGCCGATCGTGATCAGGACGTCGTGCACCAGGGCGGCCATGGCGCCCACCGCCATCTTCCACTCGAAGCGCAGGGAGATGTACAGGGTGATGGCCGCCAGCACCACGATCAGGCCCTGGATCGCCTTGCGGGAGATCTCGGAGCCGAACGTGGGCCCCACGTCGGTGCGGTTGATGTCCGTCGCGTTCACGCCGGCCTGCTGCGCCAGCCGGTCGATGAGCTGGGTCCGCTGCGTGTCGGTCAGGCTGGTGAGGCTCTGGGTGCGGATCGAGACCTGGTTGCCGCCGACGATCTGGACCTCCGAGTTGGCGGCCAGCCCGTAGTCCGCCAGCGTGGACTGCACGTCCTGGACGCTGACCTGCTTGACGTCCTGGTACGTGATCTGGGAGCCGCCCTCGAAGTCGATCGAGAGGTTCAGGCCGCGCACCGCCAGGCCCAGGATCGACAGCACGATGACGGCGCCCGAGACCAGGAACCAGATGTTCCGCCGCTCCATGAACCGGAAGCGCGGCTCCCGGTGACCCCGGAAGGTGGCGATGGCGTGGTGGACGTTCACTTGGCCGCACCTCCCGCCGGGACCAGCTCACCGGGCTCCGGCTCCGCCGCCACCCCGCTGGTCAGGCCGAAGCCGTGCAGGTTCACCAGGCGCTCGCTCCTGGCGATCAGGAACACCACCGGGCGCTTGAAGAAGTACACGACGAACAGGTCCAGGAGGGTGGCCACGCCCAGGGTGAGAGCGAAGCCGCGCACCGAGCTGATCGCGGTGATGTACAGGATCAGTGCGGCCAGAGCGGTCACGATGTCGGCAGCCACGATCGTCTTGTACGCGCGCTTGAAGGCCGGCTGCACCGCGGCCCGAGGGGTCTTGCCGTGCCGGACCTCGTCCTTCAGTCGCTCGAAGAACACGATGTAGGAGTCGGCGGTGATGCCGAGCGAGATCACCAGGCCGGCCACGCCCGCCAGCGTCAGGCTGTAGCCCAGCGTCCGGCCCGCCACCGCCACCAGCCCGATTGCCAGCACCGCCCAGATGCTCATGCCGAACCAGGCCACGATGCCGAGCATCCGGTAGTAGAAGAGCAGGTACAGGGCCAGCAGGATCAGGCCGACCACGCCGGCGATGATGCCCTGGTGCAGCGACTCCTGGCCCAGGGTTGGACTCACCGTCTGGACCTGCTGCTTCTTCAGGTTCACCGGCAGGGCACCGGCGTTCAGCTGGGTAGCCAGATCCTGGGCCCGCTGCTGGGAGAACTGCCCGGTGATCACGCCGTTGCCGCCGGTGATCGCTCCCTGCACCACCGGGGAGGAGATGATCCGGTTGTCCACGATGATGGCCAGCTGGTTCAGGGGCGGGCTCTGGTTCACCAGCTCGGAGGTGACCTCGCCGAAGACCTTCGCGCCTTGGGAGGTGAGGGAGAAGTCGATCTCCCAACCGGTGGCGGCCTGGGTCTGGCTGCCCGTGTTGTACACGGCGGTGGCCTTCTTGATCATGTCGCCGGTGATCTTGGCCGGCCCCAGCTTGTACTTGGTGGCCGAATCCGTCGGCCCCTGGCCGAGGAAGACCACGGTCTGGTCCTTCAGGGCCTGGAAGCTGCAGGCGGACGTCTCGCGCTGCGCCTGCGTGCCGCAGGTCACCGGGGTGGCCTTGTACTCGGCGCTTCCGGGGCTGAGGGTCTGCAGGACCTGGCGCTCCTGCAGGCGGGCGGTGGTCCCGATCACCTGCAGCAGCCGTTCCTGACCGGTCTCCTGCAGCCGCGCCGTCGCGGCGTCGCGGGTCAGGTAGCAGCCCTGGTTCGCGCCGTTCGAGCTGATCGCGCAGAACTGCTGGGTCGCGTGTTGCGCCGAGATCCCGGACAGCGCGGCGGTGGCCTGGTCCTGGGCCTGGAAGCAGGCCGTGCCCTGGTCGCTGGACAGCGTGCTGCCGTCGGCGTTCTGGAGGCAGTACTGGCGGGACACGTCGGTGCCGACGGCCGCCAGGGCCGCGTTGGCGTCCTTCTTCGTGGCGAACGAGCAGGGCGCCTGGGGCAGCCCGGTGCCGTTCAGGCAGAAGCTCCCGCTGGGTGAGGGCGGCGCCGTCGAGGCCTGGGCCACGGGGACCACGCTGATGGCATCGATCGCCGCCTTGGCGTCCTTCGTGGTCGGGTAGCACGGCGCGGTGTCGCCCCAGACGTCTCCGGTCAGGCACACCGAGTTCACCACCGGGTTCACGGCGATGGCGTCGAGCGCCTTCTGGGCCTCGGCCTGGCTGGGGAAGCACTGCCGGAAGTCCTGCTGGTCCTTGCCCACCAGGCAGTACTGGTCCTTGGCCCGCGGCTGGATGGTCCCCCGGGCCAGCCCGGGGATCTGGACCTCGATGTTGTTGCCGGAGAGGTACAGGAGGGGCTCGCCCACGCCGAACGCGTCGACCCGCTGGCGGATGTTCTCCAGGGCCCGCTCCATCACCGACTTGGGCGTGCCCTGCGGGGCGGCCAGGATCACCGAGACGCCGCCCTCCAGGTCCAGCCCCAGGCTCGGATGGATGCCCACCAGGAGCGCGGCGACCGAGCCGGTCACCAGGGCCGCCACGAAGATGATCGAGAGCCACAGGTTGCGGGTCGCCTTCATGCCAGCTCCGCCCCGTTGATGGTGAGCTTGAACTTGCAGTCCAGGACCCCGGCAGCCTTGCGGCACATCTGCATCCGGCCCAGGAAGATCTCGAAGTATTCCATGACCTGACTGATCTCGGTGTCGATGGTGAGCTCGAGGGTCACGGTCTTGGCGGCGGAGTCCACCCGCAGGAAGGATTGTTCCGCCGCGTAGTTGACCCGATCGTGGATGTCGAACTCGATCTGCCCCGACTTGCGGACGCGGCTGCGGTGGACGTCGGACTTGTCCGCCAGGATCACCGCGGCCGAGACGGGGGATACGGCGTAGCCGTTCTCCTCCTCATGGTTCGCGATAGCCGCCACGATGGCCGCGAGGTCTTGCCCCCCGACCTCATCGCGCAAGGCATGGTACACGAGAACGGCGCCGGTCTGACCGTGCATCTCGCGGGAGACCATGTTCCCCACGTCGTGCAGGTAGCCGGCCACGCACGCCAGGTTCGCCGTGTGGTCGTCGAACCCGGCCCGAGTGAGCACGTTGTACGCGATCCTGGCGGTGAGGTTGGCGTGACGGAAGCCGTGCTCGGTGTAGCCGAGGGCCTCCATCACGCGGTCGGCCGCCGAGATGAACGCCGACAGCTCGGGGTTGGCCTGCACCAGCTCCAGGTTCACCACCCCGCCATCGGGCGTGGCGAGCGGCGGTGGGGCCGGCGTTCCCTGTTCCGTTCCGTCCGGGCGCACCGGCCCGGCTCGGGCTGTGGTGTCCGGCTCCGCCTTCGGCGCCGGCTCCGCTGTCCCCTTCTTCACGGCCGCGAGTCGGCCTCCTCTTCCGTGCCGTCGTCGTCGACGTCCTGCTCGTCCTCGTCCTCCTCCACGAACCGCTGGCTCACCGCGCGGCGGAGCATGTGGACGTTCGTGCCGGGAGCGATCTCGACGGTGACCGTGTCGGACTCCTCGTCCATGTCCACGATGGTCCCGAAGATGCCGGCCGAGGTCATGACCTCGTCGCCGATCCGGAGGCTCGCCAGCAGGCTCTGCTGCTGCCGGGCGCGGGTGCGCTGGGGCCGGATCAGGAGGAAGTAGAACACGCCCCCCATCAGCAGGAGGGGGATCAGGAGGGACAGGAGCCCACCCGAGGACGAGGTGCTGCTGCTCTGGGCCAGGAACTGGATCATCGAACGGCGCCTTTCCTATGGGTCCGGGACGAACCCGCAGCATACAGGCTACCGCGCCCGGGACCGGACGTTCGGTCCTCGGTTGCTCGCACCGGCATCCCCTTGGGGCGCAACGGCCTTCAACCCAGCGGGAGGGCTCCGGGAACGCCGAGGTGCCGATGCGCGCGCTCGGTGGCCACGCGCCCGCGCGGGGTCCGCTTGAGGAACCCCAGCTGGAGCAGGTAGGGCTCGTACACGTCCTCCACGGTGTCGGTCTCCTCGCCCACCGCGGCCGCCAGCGTGGACAGCCCCACCGGGCCGCCCCCGAACTTCTCCACCACCGCGGACAGGATCGCCACGTCCACCTTGTCCAGCCCCAGCTCGTCCACCTCGAACAGGGCCAGACCGGCCCGAGCCACGTCGCCGGTGATGGTGCCGTCGTGCCGGACCTCGGCGAAGTCCCGCACCCGCCGCAGCAGCCGGTTGGCCACCCGAGGGGTGCCGCGGGAGCGCCGGGCGATCTCGTCGGCCCCGTCGGGTTCCACCGCCACCTGCAAGATCCCCGCCGAGCGCCGCACGATCTTGGCCAGGTCCTGCGCCGAGTAGTAGTCGAGGCGCGGGGAGAAGCCGAACCGCTCTCGCAGCGGCAGCGTGATCCGGCCGGGCCGGGTGGTCGCCCCCACCAGGGTGAACCTCGGCAGGTCAAGCCGGATGCTGCGCGCGCTGGGACCCTTGCCCAGCACCACGTCCAGCTTGTAATCCTCCAGCGCCGGGTAGAGCACCTCCTCCACGGCCCTCGGCATCCGGTGGATCTCGTCCACGAACAGGACGTCGCCCTCCTCCAGGTTGGTGAGGATGGCCGCCAGATCGCCGGGACGATCCAAAGCCGGGCCCGACGTGGGCTGGAACCCAACCCCCAGCGCGGTCGCCACGATCCCGGCCAAGGTGGTCTTGCCCAGCCCGGGCGGCCCAGAGAACAGCAGGTGGTCGACGGTCTCACCCCGGGCCCGCGCGCCGTCGATCAGCAGCCCGAGCTGCTCCTTGACCCGCTCCTGGCCCACGAACTCTTCCAGGGTCCGGGGGCGCAGCGCGGCGTCGAACTCGCGCTCCTCCACCGACAGCTCCGGGTCCACCACCCGGTCCTCCTCGGTCACGTCGCCCACCCTACCCCACGTGCTTGAGGGCCTCGCGGAGCAGCTCCTCCACCGAGCGCCCACCGTCGGCCTCGAGCCCCGCCATGGCGTCACTGGTCTCCTGGGCGGACAACCCCAGGGACAGGAGCGCGTCGCGCACGTCGGCCAGCGGGCCCTCCACCACCAGCCCCTCGCCGCCGAGCTTCTCCTTCAGGTCCAAGACCACCCGCTGCGCGACCTTCTTGCCCACGCCGGGCACGAGCGTGAGCGCAGCCACGTCG
>DASQQQ010000161.1:0-14636 GCA_035643355.1 Actinomycetota bacterium
AACGCCGTGGGCGCCGTCCCCGGGCCGATGGACTGCTACCTCGCGCTCCGGGGGCTGAAGAGCCTGGCGGCTCGGATGCAGGCCCACTGCCGCAACGCCCGTGCCGTCGCGGATCTCCTCTCCGGCCATCCGAAGGTCCGACGGGTGCACTACCCGGGTCTGACGACGCATCCGGGGCACGAGATCGCCGAGCGGCAGATGCGGGACTTCGGTGGCATGGTCTCGTTCGAGGTGGCCTCCAGGGAGGAGGCGCTCCGCATGGCCAGGTCCACCCGGCTGTTCTTCCTGGCCGAGTCGCTGGGAGGCGTGGAGTCCCTGATCGAGGTCCCCGCCCCCATGACCCACGCCAGCGTCGCCGGGTCGCCCCTCGAGGTGCCGGACACGCTGATCCGCCTGTCCGTCGGCATCGAGCACCCCGATGATTTGATCGCCGACCTCGGCCAGGCCCTGGGGTGAGGGTCCAAGCGAGGAGGGCCCCGTCTCCGCCGGTGGGTGAGCCGACGGGCGCTCCGACCGGGTCCCTCTCCCCCCTCCGCGCTTCGGCGGTGCTGCTCGCGCTGGTGGGGATCCTCCTCGTGGGGGTCGCGGGCGGGGCGCAGCGGGTCAGGGCCGGGGCGTTCGTCGCCCTGGCGGTCGATGCCAGGGCCCTCGCACCAGGGAGCACGCCAAGAGGGGATACGGTCGTGGCCCTGTCCGACCGGATCACCGATGTCGATCGCGGACCAGGCCCTTCCGTGTGGATGGGCACCGATGGGGCGATCTACCGCTCGGACCCGGGCTTCTCGCCGACCTCGGCGACGCCCACTCCCTCGCCGGGCGCAGGCACCGGGCCGGGCCTTCCCGGCGGCGTGGCGGGACTGGTGACACTGGCCGTCCTGATCGGGCTCCTGCTGTACTTCCGGTCCCGCTTGAACCGCCGATCCGGTGGCTCCTAGCTCTTGGGGCGCTTGAGGTAGGCCACCAGCGACTGCCCGCCGGCTGGGGTGGTCAGCTGCAAGACCGAGACCAGCTCCCAGCCGTCATCGCCGAACGTGTTGAGGATCTCGCCGGGGTTGTGCTCGAGGAGCGGAGCGACGAAGTACTCCCACTTCTGCACGATCAGTCCTCCTCCGACAGGCGCCTGCTGGTCCGACGGATGCACACACCCATGATGACGGTCAGGCCCCCCGCCTCCGCGATCCGCCGAGCCTCCTCGTTCACGATACCGTCCTGCAGCCACAGCACCTTGGCTCCCCGGCGCACCGCCTCGGCCGCGATCGGAGGCGTGTCGGCCGCCCGGCGGAAGACGTCCACCACATCGACCCGCAGGTCCTGCGGCACATCGAGCAACGAGGGGTAGGACCGCTCTCCCAGGACCTCGTCCTCGTTCGGGTTCACCGGGATGATCCGGTACCCCTTGCGCTGCAGGTAGGACGCGACCGAATGCGACTCCCGGTGGGGCTTGGAGGAGAGGCCGACCACGGCGACCGTCCGGGCATCCCCCAGGATCGAGCGGAGCTCGGCATCCGAGGGCAGGTACGGCTCGATCAGAGGCTGACTCACGATGACCTCCTTCGCAGGATCTCGATCAGCTGATGCAGGATGCGCGCGGTCGCCCCCCAGATCGTGTGTCCTTCCATCCCGTAGGCGAACCCCCGGTAGATGCGATCCCCTCGTGGGACCTCGACCTCGGCCTCCGCCTCGATCAGCCGACGGACGGGGAACTCCAGCACCTCGGCGATCTCCTCCGCGTTGGGCGTGAGCGTGGGCCGGAGCGCCAGCATCCCCACGAAGGGGACGATGAGGATGCCGGAGACCGTCGTGTGCACCGGGGCGAGCGCGCCCAGGACGTCGAAGGCGCTCGGGGGGATGCCGAGCTCCTCCGAGGTCTCCCGCAGGGCCGTGTCCAGCACGTGCCGCTCGCCCGGGTCCTGGAGCCCACCGGGGAAGGAGATCTCACCGGCGTGCCGGGAGAGGTGGGCGGTGCGTCGGGTGAAGACCACGGCCGGCTCCGGGCCCACCAGGATCGGGACCATCACGCCGGCCAGACGATCGCCGGGGGGCGCCTGGGGCCGCGGGTCCTGCGCGAGCGAACCGGCCAGGATCGCCCGGAGATCGTCCACGTCCATCCGAGATCATCGTAGACGAGCGGACGCGGATCGCCCGCCCGGATGACGCAGGCCGGCGGCGTGGTTGGATAGCGGCATGGAGCGCTTCGACGCCTTCGTCGTGGGCGGGGGGGGCACGGGGTCCGAGATCGCCTTCCGTCTGGCCGGCGCCGGCCTGCGCGTGGGACTGGCGGAGCGGGACCGGCTCGGCGGCGAGTGCAACCACTACGGCTGCGTCCCCACGAAGGTGATGCTCAGGAGCGCGAAGATCGCGCACCTAGCCCGGGGGGGAGCCGCGTTCGGCGTGCGCATACCGCAGGTGGAGGTGGACGTGGAGGCCGTTCGCCGGCGCGCCCGGGACATCATCCAGAGCCAGTCCGGGGGCGGAGCCGAGCCCTTCGAGCGTGCCGGCATCCGTGTCTTCATGCAGGAAGCGCGGCTGACGGGACCCAGACGGCTCGAGCTGGCGGACGGGGCGCGGATCGAGGCTCGGGCCGTCGTGCTGGCCACGGGCAGCGAACCGACCCTGCCCCCCGTCGAGGGCCTGCGCGACGGCCCCGTGTGGACGAACAAGGAGGCGATCTGGGCATGCGGGTCGGTCCCAGGATCGCTCGGGGTGATCGGCACCGGGGCCATCGGGATCGAGTTCGCGCAGATCTACGCTCGGTTCGGGTCGCGCGTGGCGGCGCTGGAGGTGATGCCTCGGATCATGCCCAGCGAGGACGAGGAGGTCTCCGCCGCCCTGGCCCCGGCCTTGGAGGAGGAGGGGATCAGGCTTCGGCCCGGCGTCCACCTCGAGCGGGCCCTGCACGATGGACGCCGGTGGATCCTCGAGATGGCCGGAGGAGAGCGTCTGCAGGTCGACGAGCTGCTGGTGGCGGCCGGGCGACGGGCCTGCTTCGACGGGCACGACCTCGATGCGGCGGGCGTGCGGCTGGACGAGGGCGGTCGCCCCCTGCTCGATGCCACGCTGCGCACCACCGCGGAGGGGATCTGGGCGGCCGGCGACGCCACCGGGGAGCTGCTGTTCACGCACGTCGGCACCTACGAGGCGGAGATCGTGGCCGACGACATCTTGGGACGGCCGCGGCCCCGCGACTATCACGTGGTGCCCCGCGTGACCTTCTGCGACCCCGAGGTCGCGAGCGTCGGGCTCAGCGAGCGGGAGGCTCGGGAGCGGGGGCACGAGGTCCGCACGGGACGCTTCCTCATGCGCGACAGCGAGCGAGCCCAGATCGAGGGGCGGACCGACGGGCTCGTGAAGATCGTGGCCGACCCACGGACGGGACAGGTGCTGGGCGGCCACATTGTGGCCGAGGAGGCGGGGGCGATGATCCACGAGGTGGTGGCGGCCATGGCCGCTCGCGTTCCGGTGGAGGCGATCGGCCGGGCCATCCACGCCTACCCCACGCTCTCCGAGTCCGTGAAGGCGGCGTTCGCCCGCCTGCTGGAGGGATGATGCCGGTCGACCTGGGTATCCTGGGAGTGATGGATAGCGACACCGCCACCGTCATCACGGTCACCGAGAAGGCGGCCCGCAAGATCGCCCAGCTCGCGGCGAAGGAGGGGCGCTCCGAGCCCACCCTGCGCGTCCGCGTGGTGGCCGGGGGCTGCTCCGGCTTCTCCTACGAGCTCGGGTTCACCGACGCCACGGCGGCCGACGATCACGTGATCGATGCCTACGGCGTCCGGGTCCTGGTCGACCCCAAGAGCGCCCCGATCGTGCGAGGATCCACCCTGGACTTCAACGATTCCCTCCTGGGCGGGGGGCTGAGGATGCTCAACCCGCAGGCCAAGCAGGAGTGCGCCTGCGGCGAGTCCTTCTCCATCTGAACCCGGCGTCACGGGCCGTTGGTCCCGAGGGTCGGCGGGCGGGCGGCCCCCGGTTGCCGTCCTGGGACGCGCGCTATGCTTCCTGGCGATGGCGCCGAAGGACAACACACAATGGTCCGACCTCTACAACGAGGTGGTCACCACCGGCCTGTGCACCGGGTGCACCGCGTGCATCGTGGCCTGCCCCTTCCACGTGCTGGGGTACGAGGACAACGTCCCGGTCCAGCTGCAGGAGGACGGTGCCGACCGGTGCCTGCATGGTGACAAGGGGTGCTCGCTGTGCACCCTGGCCTGTCCGCGGTTCCGCGGGTGGGAAGCGGACATCGACGAGAAGCTCTTCGGCCGGACCCGGAAGCCGGAGGAGCTGATCGGCCAGTACCAGGACATCGTGCTGGCCCGGGCCGCCGACCCCGAGACGCTGATGCACGGGCAGGACGGCGGCGTCGTCTCGGCCCTGCTGATCTGGGGTCTGGAGAACGGCGAGATCGACGGCGTCTGCACCTCGAAGCTGTCCGAGGAGCGGGCCTGGGACGCCGAGCCCACCGTGGTGACCGATCGCGACGGGGTCCTGGCCACAGCCGGTTCGCGGTACACGTACTCGGCGAACCCTCTGGCCATGCTGAAGGCGGCCGAGCTCGGGCTGTCCAAGCTGGCGCTGGTGGGGATGTCCTGCCAGGCGAGCGTGCCCGGCTCGATGAGCGCCCGGCGCGTGAACAAGTGGGCCAAGAAGGTCAACTGGACGCTGGGGCTCCTGTGCTCGAAGACCTTCTCGTACGACGGCCTGATGGTGGAGATCGCGCAGAACGAGCTCGGCCTGGCCCTCGACGACATCGCCCGGGTGAACATCAAGGGCAAGCTGCTCTTCTACACGCAGGAGGGCGAGGAGATCACCTACTCCCTGAAGAAGTCGCACCGGTTCACCCGGCAGGGGTGCCTGCACTGCCCGGACTTCTCCGCGGAGCACGCCGACATCTCCTTCGGCGGCTTGGGGCAGGAAGGCGGCTGGAGCCTCACCATCATCCGCACGGAGAAGGGCCGGGACATCTGGGAGCGCGCCGTGGCCGACGGCGTCGTCGAGTGGCGCCCAGGCTCGGAGGATCCCGGGGCGATCGACCTGATGATGAAGCTCGCGGCCAAGTCCCGCGACCGCTGGCCCACCACCGAGGTCCCCGAGTCCGACCGGCTGCCGGGCTTCGTGGGGAACGGCAGTGGGAACGGCAGCGGGGACGGACGGGCCGCGGTGGATGCGGCATCGTCCACCGCCTCGCAGGGCTGACCCAGCCCGAACCGCCGGGCCACCCCGAACGCGAACGATCCCGGGCCGCTGCCCGGGATCGCTCGGTGATCGCGCTTCGGAAGGAGCCGGTCAGCCTGCCGCGGCCCATCCGGCCACGACGGGGTGATCCACGGAGCTCGGCCCCACCTGGGCCGCTCCGCCCGGCGACCCGACGCCGCTGACGTTGTCGGCGAACCACTCGGCGTTGACCGCGGTGAACTGCTTCCACTCGGCGGGCACGTCGTCCTCGTAGAAGATCGCCGTGACCGGGCACACGGGCTCGCACGCGCCGCAGTCGACGCACTCGTCCGGGTGGATGTACAGCATCCGCGGACCCTCGTAGATGCAATCCACCGGGCACTCGTCGACGCACGCCCGATCCTTCACGTCGATGCAAGGCTCTGCGATGACGTAGGTCATGCCTTTTCCCCTTTTCCACGGTGCGGACCTTGCAAATCCGTAGTGTACGACTCGGCGGGCCGGCTGCAAACGACCTCAGGCCTCGACGGCCGGGTGGGGCGCCAGCGCGAACAGGGTGCCCATGATCGAAGAGGAGGCGTCCAGCACGGCCACCGGGTAGACGATGGGCAGGTCGGCACCGGCCTCCCGATAGGCCTGGAGCCGCCCCATCGCCTCGGCGGGCTCCCCCACCAGGCAGACCCGGCGGACCATCGCCTCCGGCACGCCGTCCGCGTCGCCCCCCTGGACGGCGCGAGCCGCCGCCCGCGCCTCCTGGCCCAGCCCGCACTGCTCGAACTGTCGGAGGTACGCGGGGTAGGAGGCGTACTGACCGGTGGCTCGGCGCAGCGCGGTCAGGGCATGCACGGGCTCCTGGCCCAGGCAGGCCCGGACGTAGACGGCCACGGTCACGGCGGATGGATCCCGGCCCACCGACCTCGCTCCCAGGCGGATCTGCTCGCGGGCGAAGCTCACCCGTTCGGGCGGGCACCAGTTCAGCAGGACCCCGTCGGCGACCTCCCCGGCCAGCCGCATCGCCTTCGGCCCCAATGCGGCGATCCACACGGGGGGTGGCTCCGATCCCAGGTCCAGCGACAGCCGGAACCGACCGCCCCGCCCGTCCTTCACCGCCTCTCCGGCCAGGGCGGCCTTGATCGCCAGCACGCGCTCCCGCAACTGCTCGAGCGCGCCCGGGACGACCGGGCCGGTCCCCAAGCCCAGCACCATGCGCCCATCCGAGAGCTCGTGGACGGTGGCCGCGCCCATCGCGATCGAGGGCAGAGCCCGCGACACGATGGTCACCACCCCGGTGCCCAGCCGGAGGGTGGAGGTGGATGTGGCGATCCCGGCCAGCGCAACGAACGCGTCGCGACCGGTAATCTCCGGCAGGAAGAGCGCCGTGTACCCCGTCTGCTCGACGGTCCGGGCGATCTCCACGAAGGCGTCCCAGGACAGGGGATCGCGCAGGGCGATCCCGGTCGGCGGCCTCCGGTCCACGTCCATGGCCTCCATGCCCACTACCATCGTCCCACGTGGACCCCGTGCGGTTCAGCACCGGCGATGCCGTCTCCCTGGAGGGGGAGCTTCGCCTGCCCGCCGACCAGCCGGTCGCCTCCGCCGTCCTGTGTCATGCCCTGCCCATCGCGGGCGGCAGCAAGGACCATCCCATCCTGTGGGCGATCCGCAACGAGCTGGCCGCGCGCGGGCTGCTGGTGCTGTCCTTCAACTTCCGTGGCGTGATGCGCTCGGGTGGCACGTACGGTGGGGGCCGGACGGAGATCAGGGACGTGGCCGCCGGGGTGGACTTCGTCCGCGAGCAGGCCCCGGAGTCAGTCCCGACGCTCGTGTGCGGCTGGTCCTTCGGAGCCAACGTCGCCCTCCGAGAGGCCGTCGCCGACCCGCGGGTCTCGGCGCTGGCGTTGGTGGGCCTGCCGCTCGGCGAGCGGGCGCCCGACGTCCCCGAACTGCCCTCGGCGGCCGAGCTGCGTGCCTTCCGCCGTCCCGTGCTGCTGCTGGCCGGCCAGGGAGACACGTATTGCCCCCGTCCGGAGCTGGAGCTGATGGCCCGCCGACTCCCGCGCTCCGAGGTGGAGATCGTGCCGGGCACCGATCACTTCCTGTGGCGACGGGAGAAGCAGGCGGCCGAGCGGATCGGGGCCTTCGCCGCCTCCGTGCTCCGGGGTTAGTGCGGAGGCAGGTACCGCCGGCGCACGGCGTAGTTCGCGATGGTGAACCCGAGCCCCATCAGCAGCAAGACCACCGCGTCGGCCCGCAGGGACATGCCGGGGAACAGGCGACCCAGCAGCCGCCACAGCAGGATCAGCACGGCCATCTCCACGGCCAGGAAACCGAACCACCCGACCGGCGTGGCCAGCAGGCGCCTCACGGATGCCGCTCCCGGCTCTCCGGCCCGGGCCGCCGGCGGAGCCCCCGTACCCAGAAGAACGGGAGGAAGAGCACGACACCGCCCAGCAGCTTGGGAGCCACCACCCCCCCCAGGAGCAGGGACCCCGCCATCACCCCGAGCCACACCAGGGGGTTCCCCCACCAGGGCCGGGCCGGGCCGCGGCCCTCACCCCCTGTGGAGGAGCGGGCGGGGAGCCGGCCGGTGACGCTCAGCGCGACGGCCGTGCCCACCACCAGCAGGCCGAACAGCAGCAGGGACAGGGCGATCGTTCCCACGTCACCAGGGTAGCGCGGGCGCTCGCATGTGCTCCCGCCCGGAGGCCCGGTCCGGGAGGGCCGGCGGCCGCAGGCCCTCCCGGATCCACGCCGGTGCTACAGGGGGATGTTGGAGATGACCATGATCCTCGGCTCCGTCATCTCCTCCATGGCGTACCGCAGGCCCTCCCGTCCGAAGCCCGAGTCCTTGGACCCCCCGTAGGGCATCTGGTCGGCGCGGAAGGCCGACTGGTCGTTGATCACGACGCCGCCGGTCTGGATCTGACGGTGAGCCTGGAAGGCGCGCTCCAGGTCGTTGGTGAACACGCCGGCCTGCAGGCCGAACCGGGAGTTGTTGACCTCGGCGATGGCCTCGTCGAAGGTCTGGTACGGGCTGATGGTCACCACCGGGCCGAAGATCTCCTCGCGGCAGACCTTCATCTCGGGCTTGACCTGCGACAGCAGGGTGGGCACGTAGAAGGGCCCGTCGGCCCGACCGCCGGTGAGCAGCTCCGCGCCCTGCTCGACCGCCTCCTTGACCCACTCCTCGATGCGGGCCACGTTGTCCCGATCGATCACCGGGCCGACGTCGACCGATGGATCCATCGGGTCACCGTACTTCAGGCTCTCGACCTCCTTGGTCAGGCGCGCGGCGAAATCGTCGAACACCTCGGACTGCACCAGCACCCGCTGGACGCTGATGCAGCTCTGGCCGGCCTGGTAGTAGCCCCCTACGGCGATCCGCTTCGCCGCGTGGTCCAGGTCCGCGTCCGAGTGCACGATCACGCCGGCGTTGCCGCCCAGCTCGAGCGTCACCCGCTTCTTCGGGTCCAGACCCTTCAAGTACCAGCCGATCTCGGAGGAGCCGGTGAAGGAGATCTTCCGGTACCTGGGGTCCCGGGCCATACCGTCGGCCACCTTCGAGGAGACCGGCAGCACCTGGTACATGCCCTTCGGCAGGTCCGTCTCGTCGAACAGCTCGGCCAGACGGATCGCCCCCAGCGGCGTGGCGTGGGCCGGCTTCACCACGATCGGCGCACCCACCGCCAGCGCCGGCGCGACCTTGTGGGCCACCAGGTTCAGCGGGAAGTTGAAGGGCGTGATCCCGAGGACCGGCCCGAACGGGAAGCGCCTGACGATCCCCAGCCGGGAACCGAGGGACGCCTCGGTGTCCAACCGCATCACCTCGTCGTCGCCGTGGCGCAGCACCTCGGATGCCCAGCGGAAGGTGGAGATGGCCCGCACGGCCTCGACCTTCGCCCACTTCACGGGCTTCCCGCCCTCCCTGGCGATCAGCTCGGCGTTCTCGTCGACCGACTCGGCCAGGCGCTTCGAGATGTGGTCGAGGGCCTCGGACCGCGCGTGCACCGGCAGGTGCTGGAACTGCTCGAAGGTCTTCACCGCCGTGGCGGTCGCCTCCTCGACGTCCGCCTCGCTCGGCACCCCCAGCTCGGCCACCACGCTTTCGTCGAACGGGCTCTTGACCTCGAAGGTCCCCTCCCCCGTCCGCCACTCTCCGGCTACCAGGAACGGTTTCGTCGTCATGCTTGACTCACCACCATCCTCTCTGCCCAGGTGGTCCGTTCGTCAGTCGAGCGACCACATCACGTGCTTGATCTGCGTGTAGTCCTCCATGGAGTACATGGACATGTCCTTGCCGTACCCGCTCTCCTTGTAGCCGCCGTGAGGCATCTCGGCCGTGATCATGAAGTGCGTGTTCACCCACACGGCGCCGAACTGCAGACGGCGAGCCACCCGCATGGCGCGGGCGGCGTCCCTGGTCCACACGGAGGAGGCCAGTCCGTACACCACGTCGTTGGCCCAGGCGACCGCCTGGTCCTCGTCGGAGAAGCGCTGGACGGTGACGACCGGGCCGAAGACCTCCTTCTGCACGATCTCCGCGGTCTGCTCCACGTCGGCCACCACCGTGGGCTTGTAGTAGTAGCCGGGACCCTCCATCCGGTCCCCCCCGGTCATGACCTTCCCTCCCGCCTGGGCCGCCCGGTCTACGAAGCCCGCGACCGAGTCGCGCTGGCCGGGCGAGACCAGCGGGCCCATCTCGATCGACTCGTCCATGATGTCGCCGACCTTGATGGTCTCGACCGCCGGGACCAGCTCGGACAGCAGATCGTCGTAGATCCCTGGGCCGGCCACCACCCGGCAGGAGGCCGTGCAGTCCTGACCCGTGTTCGTGAAGCTCGCGAACTTGAGGTTCTCCACGAGCTTCTCCACGTCGGCGTCGTCGAACACCACCACCGGGGCCTTGCCCCCCAGCTCCAGGTGCACGCGCTTGACGTTGCTGGCGCCGGCGTTGGCCGCGATGACCTTGCCGGTGGCCGTGTCGCCCGTGACGGATACCAGGCGCACCTTCTCGTGCTTCACGAGCTGGTCCCCGATCTCGGAGCCGTGGCCGGTGATCACGTTCAGCACCCCCGGGGGCAGGATCCCTTCGGACAGCTGGGCCAGCCGGAGCGAGGTACGGGGCGTGAGCTCGGCGGGCTTGAGGATGGACGTGTTGCCGGCGGCGAGGGCCGGCCCCACCTTCCAGATCGCCATCATCAGCGGGTAGTTCCACGGGCAGATGCCCACGGTCACCCCGAGCGGCTCCCTCCGGATCATGCTGGTGAAGCCCTTCTCGTACTCGCCGGCCGACTTGCCCTCCAGGATCCGCGCTGCCCCGGCGAAGAACCGGAGGTTGTCGATGATGAACGGGATGTCGGCGGCCGAGACCGAGATGGGCTTGCCCACGTCCTCGGCCTCGAGGCGAGCCAGGTTGTCGGCGTCCTTCTCCATGGCGTCGGCCAGGGCCAGCATCATGGCCGAGCGCTCCTTCGGCGGCGTGTCGTACCACACCTCGTCGAAGGCCTTCTGGGCGGCCTCGGCCGCCCGGTCGCCGTCCTCGCGCGTACCGACCTGGACCGTCGCCACGGCCTCACCTGTGGCGGGGTTGATGTCCGGCTCGGATTCCCCCCGCCCGGACTCGACCCACTCGCCCCCGATGTACATGCCCCATGTCTCGTGCTCGGTGGCCATGCCCACCTCCCCTGTAACGCGGATGCCTCGGACGGATACGGTGATCCCGGAACTCCAGAGTATGCCCAGACGGCCTTCGAGCGGGCTACTCGACGTTCCGGCTCTCCGGCCATCCACCACTGTACGGAGGGGACAAACGGGAGCGGACCGGCTCAGCCATCCTCCTGCGCGGCGAGCAGTTCCCGCGCCCGCAGGGCCAGCCAGAACTCCATCCGGTCGAACGAGCTCGACAGGTCGCGCCCGGTCAGCTCCTCCACCTTGCGCATCCGGTAGCGGAGCGTGTGCCGATGGACGAAGAGCTCGCCGGCCGCGGTCTCCCATCTGGCGTTGTGTTGCAGGAAGGCTCGGAGCGAGGTGGTCAGCTCCCCGTTCTGCTCCAGGTCGTAGGCATCGAGCGGCGCCAGGAGCGAATCGGCGAAGGCCCGCAAGGCGTCGGGCTCGGACATCGAGAGCAGCAGCCGGTAGGTCCCCAGGTCCTCGAAGCCCGCCGAGGACCGTCCCTCCAGACGACACACCTGGAGGGAGTAGCGGGCCTCGCGGAGGCTCCGGCCCACCGCCGAGGGCGCTACCGCACCGCCCGACCCCAGGCGGACCTCGGAGCCGAGGCGCTCGGAGACGGCGGCGCGGAAGGGCTCGCCGTCCTGGCTCTGCGCCGGGAGGAGCACGTGCACCCCCTCCTCCCCCCTCGAGACCAGGTACGCGCTGCCTGCCCTCGAGAGCTGATCCTCCACCGCGTACGCGAGCTCCTCGGCATCGCCCCCCTCCATCGAGAGCACACGCACCGGCTCGTCGCGCGGGAACCCGTACCTGGCCAGACCGCGGAGGACCTCAGGGGGGTCGAGCGTCCCCGTGGCGAGCGAGCCGAGGAAGTCACCCTGCAGCCGACGCTCGGCCTCGGCCACGGCGCGGGACTTGGCCAGCTCGATGGCGAAGAGGGAGAGCGCGTGCCCGGCCACGATCCGATCCACCTGGCTGGGCGCCTCCGGCTTCCCCACCGCCAGGAAGGCCTCGACCCGGCCGTGCGTGCCCACCGGCTGGATCCACACGTGGTGTCCGTGATCCATCAGGGTCAGGCTGAACCCCGTCCCCTCCGGCCGGGAGGCCCGCACCTCGTCCCACAGGCGCGAGGCGCGCTGCCGGCCGGCCTCCGGGCTCGCGGCGACCGGGATGCCGTGGAGGTCCACCAGCACGACCCATCCCCCGGTCACCCGGGCCAGCGAGGCACAGATCCCCTGGATCCCCTCCTCCTCCACCACCGCCCGGGTGAGCTGCTGTTCGGCGTCGAAGGCCCGCTGCAAGACGTCGTACTGCTCGGCCACCAGCCGGGTGAACACGGCCTCGGTGATGGCGATGAACGGGACCGGATAGGGCACCTCGAACAGCGGGAACGCCGACTGCTCGGCCGCCGCGACCAGGGCCCTCGGTACCCGGTCGTGGGAGAAGCCCAGGCCGAACCCAAGGCCCGCGAGCCCGGCCGCAGACAGGCGGCGCAGGTAGGCTCGCTGCCTGGCGGGGGTGGCGCCGACCCCGGCCCCGGTCGTGAGCAGGAGCTCGCCCCCCTTCAGCCACGGCGTCGGATCCTCCAGCTCGCTGGCGTGGACCCACCGGACCGGGCGATCGATGGCCTCCTCGCCGGCCACCAGCCGCAGGGCCAGCCCCGGAACGGCCAGGATGTCTCGAACGGTGAGCCCCACGGCTCGGATTGTACGAGGTGTACAAAGCCCCCCGCCGCACTGGTTCCGGAAGCGGTACCTGCTCCCCCGCGGTGAAGCACCGCCCCGGTCCTCGCCCCGTCCCCCGGCGGGACTGGACGGGGCGTACAAGCGCTCCGCGAACCGTTGGTCGCGAGGCGGCCTGACAGCCCGGCCAGCCGCGGCTCAGACTCGAAAGCACCCCGGCCAGGGAGGACGAAACGTGGACATCCCGCAGGAGCGCAAGGTCGTCACCGAGATCCCGGGTCCGAAGTCCCGGGAGTGGTTCGAACGTCGGGCCAAGGCCGTCCCCCCCGGTGTGGCGAACATCCACCCCGTGGTGACGGCACGCGCCTCGGGCGCCATCATCGAGGACGTCGACGGCAACCGCTTGATCGACTTCGCCACCGGGATCGCCGTCCTGAACGTCGGCCACACCGCGCCGGAGGTCGTCCGGGCGGCTCAGCGGCAGATGGAGCTCGACACCCATACGTGCTTCCACGTCACCGCCAACGAGCCGTACATCGAGCTGGCAGAACGGCTGAACGCCCTTGCCCCCGGAGACTTCGAGAAGCGCACGATGTTCGCCAACTCCGGCGCCGAGGCGGTCGAGAACGCGGTGAAGATCGCCCGTCACGCCACGGGGCGGCCCGCCGTGATCACGTTCGACCACGCGTTCCACGGCCGGACCCTGCTCGCGATGTCCCTCACCGCGAAGGTCATGCCGTACAAGCAGGGGTTCGGCCCGTTCCCGCCGGAGATCTACCGGCTGCCCTACGCCTACCCGTACCGCTGCCCCACGGGGGGGACCGAGCAGACCTGCGCCGAGTCCTGCCTGGCCTACGCCCTCGACGAGATGCACAAGCACATCGGCGAGCAGAACATCGCCGCGGTCATCGTGGAGCCGATCCAGGGCGAGGGTGGCTTCGTGGTGCCGGCACCGGGGTTCCTGAAGGGCATCGCCGACTTCTGCCGCGAGCACGGGATCGTCTTCATCGCCGACGAGATCCAGTCCGGTATGGGCCGCGCCGGTCACTGGTTCGCCATCGAGGCGGAAGGCCTGGTGCCCGACATGATCACCACGGCCAAGTCGCTCGGGGCCGGGTTCCCCATCTCGGCCATCACCGGACGGGCCGACCTCATGGATGCCGTCCACGTGGGTGGGCTCGGCGGCACCTACGGGGGGAACCCGGTGGCGGCTGCGGCGGCCCTGGCGGTGCTCGACAAGATCGAGCGGGAGGACCTCCTGGAGCGCTCCCGACGGCTGGGGGCGTCGATGCTCGAGCGCCTGAAGGACATGCGGGCGCGGAACGTGGTGGTGGGTGACGTCCGCGGTCGCGGCATGATGACCGCGATCGAACTGGTGGCCGACCGGCAGACCAAGCAGCCGATCGACGGACCGACCGGCAACGCGATCGTCCGGGCCTGCCTGGAGCAGGGCCTCGTGATCTTGAAGGCCGGGACCTATGACAACGTGATCCGGCTGCTGCCGCCGCTGACGATCGAGGAAGGACTGTTGACCGAGGGCCTGGACATCCTGGAATCGGCCCTGGCGGACGTCACGAAGTAGCGGGTCCCGCCGCAGCTCGGATCCACGGTCGATCGCCGCCTCACTTCCGCGGGCAGCAAGGACGCGAGCATCGGAACGCGTTGGTCGACCTACTGAGCAAACCGATCACCGGATCCAGCGCACCCTGAGCGGCGGGGACCCCTTGTACCTGTGCCACTGGATGCGGCAGTCGGGACTGGCCGACCTCCTGCCGTCGCTGCCCGCGGTCTAGGTGGGACCGAGCGCCGGCAGCATCATGATGGCTCCCAGCATCGGGAAAGACTTCGTCGGAAGCCACCCACCGGGGGCGATGACACGCTGGGGATCGTTGGCTCTTCGATCTTCCCGCTCCTTGACCACGAGGATCTGCCGGACAACTCCATGGCCCACGCAGAACGATGGGCCACCGGGATGCCGGCCCGCGTACGCCATCGACGATCAGACCGCCATCAAAGTGATCGATGACACCGTCGGAGTCGTTTCCGAGGGGCACTGGAAGCTGTTTGCCCCAACAGCAACAGGCCCAGTCGATCCGCACGCCATCAGCG
>DASQQQ010000162.1:0-2143 GCA_035643355.1 Actinomycetota bacterium
TCGAATCGTTCATCCACCCGTTCACCATCCTGCTCAGCGTGCCGCTCGCCCTGGTCGGGGCGCTGGCCGCGCTCTGGCTGACCGGCGGTGGGCTGAACACCATGAGCCTCATCGGGGTGGTGATCCTCGTCGGGATCGTGGTGAACGATGCCATCGTCAAGGTGGACTTCATCAACCAGGCGCGGGCCCGGGGGGCCGGCGTCCGAGCCGCGATCCTGGAGGCCGGCTCCGCGCGGCTCCGCCCGATCATCATGACCACCATCACCACCGTGCTCGGGCTCCTGCCCATGGCCCTCGGGATCGGCCGGGGCGCCGACCTGCGGGCCCCGCTGGCGATCGCGGTCATTGGCGGCCTCACCACCGCCACCGCGCTCACCCTGATCGTCGTGCCGGTCGCGTACGATCTCGTGGAGAGCGCCCGGGTCCGGCTCCGGGCCTTCGCCCGCCGGTCGGACGAGCCGTCCCCCGAGCCGGTCGGGGGTGGAGGCTCGGCCGGCTCCCGCGTGAAAGCCCCGGCGGGGACCGCCTATGTCACCGGCGGGCCCGAGGAGGACGGGTCGTGATCCGCAGCGCCATCCGCCGCCCCGTCGCGGTCACGATGGCGTACATCGCGATCGCGCTGCTCGGCTACGCGGCGTGGCGCAACATCCCGCTGGAGCTGCTGCCGGAGACCCAGCTGCCGCAGCTGAGCATCCAGGCGGTGTGGGAGGGCTCCTCCCCCGAAGCGGTGGAGTCGTTCGTGACCTCCCCGATCGAGGGTGCGGTGGAGCAGGTGGCGGGAGTGGAGAAGGTCACGTCCACATCCCAGGCGGGGCAGGCGATGATCCAGGTCGAGTTCACGCGCGAGACCGACATGGACTTCGCCCGACTCGAGCTCTCGGAGCGCCTCGCGGGGCTCAGGGAGGATCTCCCCGCCACGGCCCGGACGACGGTGATCCCCTACGTCCCGCGGGAGTTTCGCGAGCAGCAGACGCCGTTCCTCGAGTACACCGTCACGGGGCCGTACACGCCCGAGGCGCTCCGGGCCCACGTCCAGGACCTGATCGCGCCGGAGATCACGCAGGTGGACGGCGTCGACGACGTGGAAGTGAGCGGCGGCCGGGACCGGCTGCTGGAGATCGAGATGGACCCGGGCAAGGTGCAGGCGCTCGGGCTCAGCCCATACCAGGTCCAGCAGCGGATCCGGGACCTGGAATACGTGAAGGAAGCCGGGTACGTCGACGTGGGCGGGCTGCTCCGCACGGTGGCGATCCGGCACCGTGCGGGATCGGTGGCGGACATCCTCCAGCTCCCCGTGCTGACGGACCGGGGCCGCGTCGTGCGGCTGAAGGACGTGGCCGTGGTCCACGATACGTACGAGGACGCGCGGCAGCATTACCGGATCGACGGGTTCCCCGCGGTGGCGTTCACGATTCACAAGGAGCTCGGCACCAACGTGGTGAGGGTGGCCGACGCGGTGAAGGCGAGGATCGCCGCGCTGGCGCCGCTCCACCCGCCGGGGATCCGGCTGATCCTGGACGAGGACGAGAGCGAGGCGGTGAAGACGCAGCTCTCCGACCTCCGCCTCCGGGCGCTGGTGGCCGCGGCCGTGATCTTCCTCGTCCTCCTGCTCTTTCTGGGCTCGCTCCGCACCGCGGGCATCGTCTTCGCGACCATCGCGTTCTCGATCCTCATCACGCTCAACCTGATCTACTTCGGCGGCTTCACGCTGAACGTGCTGACGCTGATGGGGATCGCCATGGGGTTCGGGCTCATCGTGGACAACGCGATCGTGGTGCTGGAGAACGTTTACCGACGGCGGCGCCTCGGTGATGCGGCCGAGGTGGCCGCGGAGCGGGGTGCCCGGGAGGTGGTGCTCCCGATCCTGGCGGCGACGCTCACCACCGTGGTCGTGCTCGTCCCGTTCGTCTACCTGCAGGGCGAGCTCCAGGTCTACTACGTTCCCCTGGCGATCGTCGTCGGCTTCAGTCTGCTGGCCAGCCTGTTCGTGGCGTTCACGTTCATCCCCGGCCTCGCGAGCCGGATCCTGCGCCGGGTGGAGCCGGATCCACGGGGACGGGCCGTGCCCCAGCTCGCGCGAGCCTATGCGGAGGAGGTGGTAGCGGTGCAGCGGCGCCGGGCCGAGCGCCGGGCGGAGCTCTGG
>DASQQQ010000163.1:0-2459 GCA_035643355.1 Actinomycetota bacterium
GGTCCGGTCGGACCCCCGCTCGGTCCAGGTCACGTTCGGTGGACGTGCCGGTGAGCACGAGGATCGCATCGAGCCCGGCGCGCTTGGCGCCCAGGATGTCCGAGCTCAGCGTGTCGCCCACGACCGCCACCGGCTCCCGATCCGCGAGCATGTCGCGGGCGATCTGGAAGACGAACGGCTCGGGCTTCCCGACCACCGTGGCTGCCACCCCGGTCGCGGCCTCGATCGCGGCGACGATCGCACCGGTCCCCGGGCTCGGGCGTTCGGGACCCGGAACCAGCGCGTCCCGCCCGGTGGCGAACAGCTTGGCGCCGTGCAGGACCGCCGTGGTCGCCGCCTGCAGCTCGGCGTAGCCGAAGCCCTCGTGGCCCCCGACCACCACCGCCGCCGCGCGTTCTGCCTGATCCTCGCTCACCAGGTCGAAGCCGGCCCGTTCGAACTCCTGGTGGAGCGCCTCCGCGCCCACCACGAACGCGGCCCGGCCCACGAACCCCGGGGACGAGGAGAGGAGCCGCGCGGTCGCCGCCGCCGAGGTCAACACGTCGGCCGGACCGGCGGGGATGCCGAGGCCGGTCAACCGGCCGGCCAACACCTCGCGCGAGCTCTTGGGGTCGTTGGTCAGGAACATCACCCGGGTCCCTTGATCGCGGAGCGTGGCGATGGCCTGGGCCGCCCCGGGGATCTCGTGCCCCTCGAGCCACACCACGCCGTCCAGATCGATGATCAGCCCTGCGTATCGGGGCATCCCGCCCGGGGTGATCGCGCCCGCTGGACCTCGGCGGGACCGGTGCAGGATCTCGGCGAGCACCGCGCTGTAGTCCCGATCGCCGGGGCCCTCGCCCTCCGCTTCGGTGAGCCAGCGGTGAGCCGCCTCGGCGACCGGAAGCTCGACGCCCGCCTGTACGGCCGCGCCCAGGATCAGTGCGGCGTCCTTCCGCGCCAGCCGGAGCGCGAAGCGGGGCGGGTAGCTCCCGCTCTCGATCGACGGCCGCCGCCGCTCCGCCTGGGCTGCGAGCGGCGTGGCGCCGAGCACCTCGAAGGCCACGCCGCGATCGAGCCCCAGGGCATCGGCCAGCGCCAGAGACTCCCCCAGGGTCCCCAGCACCCCGAACAGGGTCAGGTTGGCCACGAGCTTGGCGGCCGCGCCCGCGCCCAGCGGACCTACGTGGATCGGGGAGCCGAACACCGACAGCAGCGGCTCCCACCGCTGGAAGAGGGCGTCCGGGCCTCCCACGAAGATCCGAAGAGACCCCGACGCCGCCTCCGAGATGCTGCCGAGAACGGGGGCGTCGAGCAGCGCCGTGCCATCCGGCAGCATCCCCGCCAGCCGAGCGACCGCGGCCGGTCCCACCGTCGACATCTCGATGAACGTCGTGGTGGTCGCGACACCGGCGGCCAGGCCATCCGGGCTCCGTGTCAGGGCCTCGAGCGCCTCCGGGTCGGCCACCATCGTCAGCACCACGTCGGAGCGCCGTGCCGCCTCGGCCGGGCTCGGTACCGGGACCGCCCCAAGCTCCACCAGCTCCCGGTACCTGGACTCCGTCCGGTTCCACACGAGGACCTGGTGTCCGGCATCGAGGAGCCGCCGAGCGATCCGCCCACCCATGGCACCGGTCCCGACCACCGACACGCTCGTCATGTCGTGACTCATGAAAGCACGCCCACGCCGTTCAGTCGTCAGCACGGGCAGGGAGGCGAAGGTGGCATGATCGACCTCGTGCATCGACGGGCGATCTCGAGGTCCCCACGGACCGGACCGGGGTGAGTCCGGTCCTCGTCACGGGGGCGACCGGGCGGGTCGGGCGCGCCGTGATCGACCGGCTGTTGGACGCGGGCGTCCCGGTCCGTGCCCTCGTGCATCGCACCGAGGCGACGGCCACCCTGCCCCCGAACATCCAGGTCGTCACCGGTGACCTCACCGTGCCCGAGTCGCTCGAGGCAGCGCTCACCGGTGCCGGGGCGGTCTTCCTGGTCTGGACCGCCCCGCCGACGACCGCGCCTGCAGTCGTCGAGCGCATCGCGAGCTTCGCGCCCCGTGTCGTCTTCCTCTCAGCACCGCACAGGACCCCGCACCCGTTCTTCCAGCAACCCAACCCGATGGCGGTGCTCTACGCTGAGATCGAGCGGCTCATCGCGGCCACCGGGCTGGAGTGGACGATCATCCGGCCGGGGATGTTCGCATCCAACGCCTTGCTCTGGTGGGCGCCCGCCATCCGCTCCGAGGGGGTGGTGCGCTGGCCGTACGGCGCTGCCGAGACGGCACCCGTCGACGACCGCGACGTGGCAGCGGTCGCCGCCCTGACCCTGAATCGGGACGGACACGCCGGAGGGGACTACGTGCTCACGGGCCCCGAGTCCCTGAGTCAGGCAGAGCAGGTGCGCATCATCGCCGAGGTCTTGGGGCGTCCGATCAGCTTCGAGGAGCTATCTCCGGACCAGTTCCGGAACGAGAGGGAAGG
>DASQQQ010000164.1:0-9422 GCA_035643355.1 Actinomycetota bacterium
TGCTCATCGACGTGAGCGACGCCCCCTCGCCCCTCGCGGCCCGGCTGCTGGACCACCTGGCGCTCCAGGCGCCCTTCTCCCCCTGGGTCGCCCTGTACGGCCCCGGGCGGGGCGTCGCGCTGTTCCTGCTCGACGAGATCCGGCGCATCGTCCCCGGTCTGGAGCCCCTGGCGCACCGGGGCACGGCGCTCCCCCACTGGGACCTGTCCCCCGATGACTTCGCACGGTTCGCGCATAACGTGTGGATCGAGATCCAGCAGGAGGTCTCGCCCCTGGGGAGGATCCAGGGCGCCCTTCGCCTGTCGGACACCGAGCTGGCGAGGCTGTTCGGCGTGCGTCGCCAGGCCGTCTCACAGTGGCTCGACGAGGGCCTGCCCTCCGCCCGGTTGCCCAAGGCTCTGGCCGTGCTCCAGGTGGCCGACCTGCTCGAGCGCAACCTGCAACCCGAGCGGATCCCGGCCGTGGTCAGGAGCCCGGCGCGGGCCTATGGCGGCCTGAGCATGCTCCAGATGATCGAGCGGGGCCACCACGACGAGCTGCTGGAGAGGACCCGAGCCTCGTTCGACTGGGCGGCCACCGCCTGAGGCCCGCATGCGGTTCCGCCACGTCCGTCGCTCCGGTCCGTACCTGCGGGTCGCCGACCCGGACTGGGTCGATCCCTTGGACGGCTCGTTCGCGGCCGGGCGCGGCGGCCGCTGGAACCCCCCGGCTCGTTCCCGGTGGTCTACCTGTGCGCCGACCTCGAGGTGGCCAGGGCGAACGTCCTGCGGCGGTTCGAGGGCCTGCCGTACGGCCCCCTCGACCTCTTGCCGGGACGACGTCCGGCGCTCGCGGAGACGGTGGTCCCGGAGCGGTCGGTGGTGGACGCGGTGAGCGATGCCGGATGCCGGGCGGCGGGCCTGCCCACGACGTACCCCCTCGACCAGCGAGGAACCCCCGTCCCCCGGGGCCGGTGCCAGCCGATCGGCCGGACCGCCTGGTCGCAGGGCGAGCCCGGCATCGCCTGCCGGAGCGCCGCCGTGGGTCCGCCGACCCGGGGCGAGGAGCTCGCCTGGTTCCCCGACCACGCGGGCCCGCTCGCCCTGAGCTCGGTCCGCGCCTTCGAGGCGTGGTTCGCGTGACGTCGATCCGGCGCTGCGCGTGGGTGCCGATGGACGACCCGGACTACGTCCAGTACCACGACCGCGAGTGGGGAACGCCCTCGCACGACGACCGGCACCTGTTCGAGATGCTGGTGCTGGAGGGAGCCCAGGCCGGCCTGTCCTGGTCCACGATCCTGCACAAGCGGGACGGCTACCGGGCGGCGTTCGAGGGCTTCGACGCCGGGCGGGTGGCCCGGTTTGACCGGCGTCGGATCGAGGGGCTCCTGGCCGACCCCGGGATCGTGCGCAACCGCCTGAAGGTGGGGTCGGCCGTGGACAACGCCCGCCGGGTGCTCGAGGTCCGGGCCGAGCACGGCACGCTGGATAACTACCTCTGGTCCTTCGTGGACGGGAGCCCGGTGCGGAACCGGTGGAGGAGCCTGGACCAGATCCCGGCGGAGACGCCGACCTCCCGCACCATGAGCATGGACCTCAAGCGACGAGGCTTCCGCTTCGTGGGACCCACGGTCTGCTACGCCTTCATGCAGGCCGTGGGCATGGTGAACGATCACGTGACCTCGTGCTTCCGGTGGGCGGAGCTCGACGCGTCGACGGCGAATCGCTGAGGCCGGAGGGACCGGTGCACCGCCCCGGCTCGATCAGCCGGTGAGGCGCCGACGGAACGACACGGTCGCCAGGGCGAGGAGCACGCCGGCGTAAAGCGCGAGCACCCCGAGCTGGGGAGCGACCCCGCCGATCCCTGCTCCGCGTCCCAGGATCTTGGAGAACGCGTCCAGGGCCCAGGCGTGGGGCGTGAGGTGGGCGATCGTGCGCATCGTGGGCGGGAAGATCTCGAGCGGCACCATGCACCCGCCCAGGGCGGCCAGCAGCAGGCCGAAGAAGACGCCGAAGGACCCGGCCTGCTGGGCGTTCTCGAGCACCGATCCCGCCAGCATCGCAGCACCGGTCCCCACCAGGGCGAACAGGATCACCACGGCGGCGGTGGCCGCCGGATCGCCCCAGTCCACCCCGAACAGCACCAGCGTCACCCCGGCGATCAACACCCCCTGGAACAGCGCGATCGCGAACCGCCCCAGCCCCTCGCCCATCACGATCGTCCGGGCCGACGTGGGCGAGGCCAGCATCCGTCGGGACACGCCCAGCCGTCGGCTCTCGATCAGCATGGACGAGGCCCCCAGGGAGACCACGAAGACGAACAGGATCAGCTCCTGCGCCGCGCCGTAGGCGAAGGTGCCGGCCGTCCCCCCCACCGAGCGCTCCACCACCGCCACCGGGGGCCCTTCTCGGGACGCGGCCGTGGCCCGGGCCAGCGCCTGATCGAAGCTCGAGCCCGTCTCCCGCTGGCCGAACCGCGCCGCCCGGAGCACCGCCGCCTGCTCGTCCACCACTCCGGCCACGATCGCGCTGCCCCCCTGCGCCGCGCCGACGGGCCGGGCGATGTAGGGCAGGGACACGGTGGCCCCGCCTCGGACCTCGCGGTCGAACCCGCCCGGGATCACCAGCCCCGCCTCCACCTGCCCCCGCTGCACGGCCCTGGTGAGCGACCCGCGGTCCGGATAGCTCCGCACGCGGATCCCCTCGGTCCGCTCCAGCCGGGTCAGCAGGTCGGCGCCCAGCGGCCCGCTCCCGGCGGAGGACACACCCAGCAGGGGGGTGGACGAGGCGCCGAACACGGCCCCGATCGCCAGGATGATCATGAACGGGAACACGAAGATGAAGAACGTCGCCGTCCGGTCGCGCAGGACCCGGCGCAGGTTCGTGCCCGCGATCGCCAGCGCCGACCTCACGCCCGAACCCTGCCCGCCCGGACCGCCCCCAGCCCGCCCAGCACCACCGCGAAGGCCAGCACGGCGCCCACGGCGGGCAGGATCTCGGCCACGCTGCCGCCGGTGGCCAGGTCCTGGAAGCCGCGCATCATCCAGGCCTGCGGCGCGATCAGGCTGAGGTGGGCCAGGAAGCTCGGCCCCTGGGACACGGGGAAGAACGTGCCGCCCAGCAACCCCAGGGCCACCGCCGTGGCCGACGCGTACCCGCTGGCCTGGGCCGGGGTCCTGGCCAGGCTGGACACCACCGCGGTAAGCCCCATCGCGGCCAGCACGCCCGAGACCACGAGCAGCGCCACCCCCAGCGGGTCGCCCCACTCGGCGCCCAGGAGCAGGGTGGTGGCCACGACCAACGCGACCATGCTGACCAGCCCCACCGCGAAGGTGGCCAGGGCCTTGCCGGCCAGCACGGCTCCGGGGCGGATCGGCGCCACCAGCAGGCGCGCCAGGGTCCCGCTCTCGCGCTCGGCCAGCAGGCCCCGGACGCCGAACTCGACCGTGAAGAACACGAAGAACACCGCCATCCCCGCCGCGTAGAACGTGGTCGAGCTGAACAGGCGGCTCTCGGCGGTGTCCTGCTCGAGCGCGGCGACCGCCGGGACGGCGCGGGCCCGTTCCACCAGGTCGGCCATCGCCGCCCGGCCGGGGTTCGCCGTGTGGTCCCCGAGCGCCGCGGTCACCGAGAGCTGGATCCCGTTCAGGTCGCTGGCGAACGAGGAGGCCAGGGAGCGAGCCACCGTGCCGGCCACCGTCGCGTCCGGGCTGGTGAGGACCTCGATCCGAGCCCCCCGGCCGGCTCCGGCGGAGGTCGAGAACCCGGCCGGGATCACGAAGGCCGCGTCCACGTCGCCGGCGTCGGTCAGGTCCCGGGCCCGGGCGGCGGTGGGCACCGGTCGGAGCGTGACGAAGTCGAGACCCCGGAGGATCTGGCTGAACGAGTCGGCCATCTGTCCGCCGTCGCGATCGGCCACCGCGAAGGTGGCCTGGAACGAGCCTTCCTCCACGTTGGCTAGGGTGAGGCTGAAGATCAGCGCCAGCCCGAACGGCACCAGGAAGGCGATCACGTACGCGGAGCGGTCGCGCATCCGCTGTCGCAGGTCCTTGCCGGCCACGATCAGCGACCCGCGCATCTCACTCCCGCAGGGCCCGACCGGTCAGGTGCAGGAACACGGCCTCGAGGTTCGGCTCGGCGATCTCCACCGAGGTGGCGTGGGCGCCCGCCTCGGCCACCGCGGACAGGACCGCGGGCAGCACCCGGTGCGCCTCCCGCACCACCACCTCGAGCCCACCGTCGCGCCGGCTGACGTCCTCCACGCCACCCACCGCCTCCACGGTGCGCTCGGCCGCGTCCAGGTCGCCGGTGGCCGCCAGGCTCACCCGGTCGCGCTCCCCCACCATGGCCACGAGCTCCCGGCGCGTGCCCTCGGCCTTCAGCTGCCCGTGGTCGATGATCCCCACCCGGTCGCACAGGCGCTCGGCCTCCTCCATGTAATGCGTGGTGTACAGGACCGCCATCCCCAGGCCCCGGAACCGCTCCACGCCGGACAGGATCGCGTTGCGGCTCTGCGGGTCGACCCCCACGGTCGGTTCGTCCAGCACCAGCAGGCTGGGCCGGTTCAAGAGCCCCAGCCCGATGTTCAGCCGCCGCTGCATGCCGCCCGAGTAGTGCTCCACGCGGTCGTCGGCCCGCTCCTGCAGGTCGATCACCGAGAGCACCTCGTCCACGCGCGCCTCGAGGTCCCTGCCGGCCAGGGCGTAGAGCCGGCCGAAGAACCGGAGGTTCTCCCGGCCGGTCAGGTCCGGGTACAGCGCCAGCTCCTGCGGCACGTAGCCGATCGCGGCCTTGGCCTTCACGGCGCGCGGATCGAGGGGGTGGCCCTCAAGCAGGACCTCGCCGCCGTCGCGATCCAGCAGCCCGCAGATCATCGAGATCGTGGTGGTCTTGCCCGCCCCGTTCGGCCCCAGGAGCCCGTAGGTCTCGCCGGCCGCGATGTGGAACCCCACACCGTCCACCGCGATCAGGTCGCCGAACGCCTTGCGCAGGTCACGGCACCACAGCACCGGTTGGGCATCGTCCACGACGCATCCCCCTGGATCAGAGCCTAGGGGGGTCGCGAGCCACCCCGGATGGGGCGCCTCGCCCCCCACCGAGGGTCCGAACGCCCCCGGTGTGCGGGGGGAGCTGGCCGCGGTTCGGGAGACCTACGGAGCCTCGAGGGCGCTGTCCGTGCCCTCCGGTCGCGCGGGCATCGCGGCATCGCGGAACCCGACCACCTTGTGGGAGCCGTCGCAGAAGGGCTTGTTCCGGGAGCTCCCGCACCGGCACAGCGTCATCCGGTTCCGGACCTCCCACCCGAGCCCGTCCTCGCTCTCCACCGGGATCATGCCCCGGACCCAGAACGGGCCGCTGGGCTGCACCCCGATCGAGGGCTCGAGCTCGGGCTCCAGCTCGGCGCCCGACGGGGCCTCCCGCAGCACCAGGCGGCCCGAGGGGCACCGCTGCACCATCCCCACCAGCTGCTCGCGGGCGTCGGGATCGTCGGACTCCTCGACCAGGTCCCAGACGTTGGAGGACAGGTTCGTGCAGAACCCGGCCTTCGAGCACAGCGACAGGTCGTCGGTGAGCTCGAGGTCCTCGCCCTCGAACAGCGAGCGGCGCTCGGCGGTGGGCCCGCGATCGGCCGTCAGCGCGTCCTCCCACTCCAGCGACTCGCACGACCCATCGCAGAACGGCAGCGTGGGCGACGCTCCGCACCGGCACAGCAGGTACTCGCCGGCGGGGGGCGAGAAGCTGGGGCCCTCGTCCCAGTCCACCGGCTCGCGGTGCTCGGTCTTCACGATGGCCGTCCGCAGCAGCGGCGGATCGCCGCTCACCACGTAGGGCCCGCGGGGCCGGATGCGGATCCTGGGGTCCTCCACGGGCCCAAGGGTAGCGGACCGCGCGCCGGCCCGCAGAGGTGCCGGTCGCTCTGGCTCAGGAGCGCAGGATCAGGAACGCAGGATCAGTAGCGCAGGATCGCGGCGACCGGCCCATCGCCGGGAACCTCGTCCGGCTCCACCGCGTGGATCCGTCCCGAGGTCAGCAGGGTCCGGACCGCCGCCAGGTCCAGGAGATCCTCGTCACCCGGCTGGGGATCCGAGTGGACCTCGACCCGGCCGTCGACCCGGCCCCAGAGGTGCTCGCCGGTCGCGCTGAACAGCACGTCCACCCGACCCTGCTCCGCCGCGGTGAGGATGTCCGGGACCGTGGCCGCGGTCCGCCCGGCCGGCTCGAGCTCGGCGTACCGGTCCCGGTCCTCCCGGATCGTCTGGGCGAAGATCGGCTCCAGGATCGCCCAGGCCCGCTGGTGAAGCTCCTCGGGGCGGAACCGGTCCGGGTTGCCCACCACCCCTTCCTCCACGATGGAGGGGTACCGGCTGATCTCCCGGTACATGGGCAACAGGAAGTCCACGCCGGCCAGGACGAGCGGTGCGTGCTCGTCATGGAGCTCCTCCTTCCACAGGCCCGCGTCGACCTGCCGGAAGAAGCGGGCGATCAGGTCCCGCTCCACCTCCCCGCCCACCCCGTGGACGTGGAAGATGGCGGCCGCACCCACGCCCCCACGGGTGGCCACGTGGAGTTGACGCTCCTTCTCCAGGTCCTCGTACCGCATCGCCTCGAGCAGGTCCTCCGGCACGCGTCGCAGATCGACCTCCTCCACGTGGAACCGGGAGCCCTGGAGCAGCCGGACCTCGTTCTGGCTGAGGGCCAGGACGAAGAACCGACCGTCGACCGTGAACATCGGCAACAGGGGCTTCACGTGGAACCGATCGGCGGCGATCACCAGCTCGTCCAGGTCGAGGGGGACCCGAAACGTCCGGAGCTCGCCGGCGGACAGGTACACGGCCAGCCCGTCGCTCTGGCGCCGCCAGAACCCCTGGTCCTCCAGGAGCCGGCGTCCGGGCTCCAGCAGCTCGGCGACCTCGGGCGTGCGCAACCCCATCGCCCGCAGCTCCTCGTCCGCCTGGGAGAGGAGGTTCTTCAGCCGGATCGGGTCCTGCGCCGTCTGCGGTCCCCCTCGGTGCGCGGGCATGAAGATCGACACGCAGGGACCCTCCACCGGCTCCATCAGCTCCTCCAGGTCCTCGCGCCGGATCCGGTCGGCCATCCGTTCACCTCCTCGCGTTCGGCGGCCGCGCTCGGGGCCGGCCTGGGACGTCAACCCACCCTTACCCGATGGGCATGGGACCTAGCGGAGGTAGGGACGGCCGTCGGCGGCGACCCGGGGGCCGCCGCGCGCCGGCCTCAAGCGGTGAGGGCGCCGGGAAGGGCCGGGTCCCGATGGGACCGGTCGCCCCCACGGCGGCTGCCGGACACATGGGGCTCCATGTCCTCGAGGCCGAGCTTGGTGCGCAGCCAGGCCGCCTGCCACCGCCGCTCGTCGGCGAACGCGAGGTCCGCGTTGCGACCAGATCGCTCCGTTCGGTCATCGCCGGCGGCCGCCGCGTACGTGAGCACGCCGGTGACCCGAGCCCCCGCCGCCGCGGCGGCGAACGCGTCCGCCGCTCGGTACGGTCCATACGCCTCGGCGGCTCGGGCCTCGCGCCACATCCCCAACAGGTACTCGGCGTTCTGCATGGCGGACAGCTCCACCCCGAGCAGGTCTCGATCCACCTGAGACCGGTCGCCGTCGGTCGCCGCAGGGCTGTCGGGAGCCAGCGAGGAACCGAGGAGATCGTCGGCATCGCGCAGAGCCTGGATCGCGCGCTCCCGCAGCCGGAGGGCACAGACCACGGCGAACTCATGAGCGAGCCCCGCGCTCCAGGCGTCCACTCGGCGCACCAGCCGTCCGGACAGGCCCAGCACGCGGCGCTCCGACCCGTCGAAGACGTCCTCGCCGCCATGCGCCCGCTGCTCGGGGAAGAGCACGGTGCGTGCGACGTCGAACAGCTCCACCACCCACAGCTCCTCGCTCACGTCGTAGGGCAGACCCCTGGCCCCCACCGCGAAGATCGGCACAGGGGAACCGGGTCGCTGCCCGTCCATCCCGGTCCGCTCCCGGCTCCAGGCGAAGCCCAGCTCGGGGTCCACGGCGCCGTGGCGGAGCCACTTCAGGCCTCGGGCCACGTTGGCCGGTCGACGGTATCTGGTGGGATGACTCATCTATGCTCCTTCGCGTCGATCGATGCTGGCGTTCGGGTCATGCTGCTCCGGTCCAGCCGGTACGGCTGCCGTCGCTCGTGGCGCAAGGGACACGGTGCGGCCACACCGCACGCACACGAACCATCTCCCCTGCGGATCGGTCAGATGGTCCAGCCGCTCCCCGCATGACGGACAGGGCGGATCGACCGCCCCCCTGAGGCCGCCTGCGGGGCGCTGGGCGGCGCGTCCACCGGATCGCATGCCTCGAGTCTCGCCGGAGGCGGTTTCGGGTGGTGGACGGGCGGGTTACAGCTTGGTGACGATGCGCCATCTCCCCCCTCTGGTCGTCCCCTGGATCGGCTCATGGCTACCCGCGGTGGATCGGCGGGAAACGGAGGGAGACCCGAGCCAGATCAGGTCGATGGGGCGACCGCCGTGTAGTCCGGGGCGCTCACGGGTCGGGCCACGCTGGACCCCGTATCGGTCACGACCGGGACGACCTCTCCGTCGATCGCGAACCGCACGGCGGTGACCCCCGGGATGCCCACCAGCGTCCACACCACCTGCGCCACGCGGAGCAGGACCTCGCGCGGCTGGGCCGGGGTCTGGAACTCCCCGGACAGGTCCACCTCGGCGATCTGATCGGTGACCACGATGCCGATCAACTGGGTGGCGGGCGGAACGCTCGAGGTCGCGCCCCCCGCCCGCTCCGACCTGGTGGGGCCCTTCAGCAGGGCCCGGATCGCGGCTTCCGGCGCGGGGACCGACGCGTCCGCCGTCCGCACCACCGCTTGGAGCCGGCCCCCGTGCACGAACGTGATCTCCAGGGTCTGATCGCCGGTTCCCGGCGACGGCGTGGGGGAACGGCTCAGGGAGAACGGCAGCTGGTCGGCGGGGACCTCGACCGGCGCCGAGGCGCCGGAGCAGGCGGCCACCAACAGCGCGCCGAGCAGGACCGCCACGGCACGGAGCCGGAGCATCCGCCTCATCCGGAGACCTCCGCCGGTTCCCGCGCCCCGACCGGGATTTTCAGGACGAAGGTGGCGCCGGCACCCGGCGAGCTGATCACGTCGATCGTGCCCCCCAGGAGCCCGGCGTTCTGCGAAGCGATCGCCAGCCCCAGGCCGACGCCACCCCGTTCCCGCGTGCGGCTGGCATCGGCCTTGTAGAAGCGGTCGAAGATCCGGGCCGCGTCCCGCCGGTCGAGGCCGGGGCCCTCGTCGGAGACCCCGACCAGGCAGCGCTCGCCCTCCCGCGAGATCCGCACGCGCACGGCCCGGCCCTCCCCGTGATCGAAGGCGTTGTCCAGGAGGTTGCCCAGGATGCGTTCCACCCGGGCCTTGTCCGTGAACGCCGTCAGGGACGGGCCGTCGA
>DASQQQ010000165.1:0-4467 GCA_035643355.1 Actinomycetota bacterium
GGGAGCGCTCGTCGGTTCCACGAGCTGGAGCGCTTCCACGAGCTCGTCCAGAGCCTCGAGGCGGTCTTCTGGGAGGCGGACCCCACCACCCTGCAGTTCCGGTTCCTCAGTCGCCGAGCCGAGTCGATGCTGACCGGCCCGGACCAAGATCGGCAGGCCCCCGACCGGTGGGGAGACCACATCGACCCGCAGGACCGCGAGGGGGCCCTGGATGCCGTCCGAGAGGCGATCGAAGGCACCGTCGACCGCAGCGTCGAGTACCGGGCCAGGGAGCGTGACGGCAAGCCCGTCTGGATCCGCGACCTGGTCCACGTGATCCGGGACCCGCAGCGTGACCCGACCGCCCTGCGGGGGCTCATGGTGGACATCACCGGACGCAAGCGGGCCGAGGAGGCCCTGCGGCAGAGCGAGCGGAAGTACTTGGAAGCGTTCCGTCGTGAGCGGGAGGCCACCCAGCGCCTGCGGGCCCTGGACGAGATGAAGAACACGTTCCTTGAGGCCGTCTCCCACGACCTGAGAACCCCGCTGACCTCGATCCTGGGATCCGCGCTAACGCTGGAGCAGGCGGGCCTGGACATGGATCCGGCCGACGCCCTGGATCTGCTGCACCGGATCGCGGGGAACGCGCGCAAGCTCGAGCGCCTGCTCTCCGACCTGCTCGATCTGGACCGCCTGCAGCGCGGCATCATCGCCCCGCAGCGTCGGCCGACGGATCTGGGGGCGCTGGTCCGGCACGCGGTGGAGGATCCGGATCTGCTCTCCGGTCACCCGGTGGACGTCGACCTGGATCCCGTGGTGATCTCGGTCGACGCGGCCAAGGTGGAGCGGATCGTCGAGAACATGCTGGCCAACGCCGGGCGGCACACGCCGGAAGGCACGCGCCTGTGGGTCCGGGTCAAGCCCGCCGATGGCGGCGCGCTCGTGGTGGTCGAAGACGAGGGTCCCGGCGTGCCGAGCGAGCTCAAGGAGGCCGTCTTCGAGCCATTCCGCCAGGGACAGAGTGCCGCTTCGCACTCACCCGGCGTGGGGGTGGGACTGTCGCTCGTGTCCCGCTTCGCCGAGCTGCACGGCGGCCGAGCCTGGGTGGAGGATCGCCCGGGCGGCGGCGCGTCCTTCCGGGTCTTCCTGCCCGACGCCTGACGGACCCGGGGCCGTGTCGGCGCCCGATGTGTCGATCAGCTCCCTGCCGGAGGCTCCGCCGGGGCCTCGGAGCTCGCCGTTCCCGGGGCGGTGCCCTGGGCGGGGGTGCCCTGGGTGGGGGTGCCCTGGGCGGGGGTGCCCTCGGCCGTGGTGCCCTCGGCCGTGGTGCCCTCGGCGATCTGCCGCTCCAGGTCCGTGATTTCGGCCACGAGCGCCTCCACCTCGCCGGCGGCCGAGGTGCCCTCGGTCCGCTCCTTGTGGATCAGGTACCCGAGCCTCTTGGCCGCGTCGTCCGCTCTGCTCCGCAGCTGGCTCAGGTGGACCTTCGTCTGGACCTGGGCGGCCCCCTTCTTGGTCACCTCGGCGACGCCGCCGGCGGCCTCTTTCACCTTGTCCAGGATTCCCATCCGAACCACCTCCTCACTACTGGTTGCACCGTACCGCGACGGCCGCCCATCCCGCCACCCCGGACAGGGTGAGGCCCGGGAGGTTGGTGGGGGACTAGCCTCCCGGGCCTCGTTGTCGGGGTGCGATGGACGGCCCGACAACCGATGGCCACGCTCAGACGAAGAGCGTGACCGCGTCCTGCGCTTCGAGGAGCATCCCGGCGGCGCCCATGGGCTCACCCACGCCGTCGATCATGTCCTCGCGCTTGAGCCCCAACATGTCCATCGTCATCTGGCAGGGCACGAGCTTGACGCCCATGTCCACCGCCATCTGCAGGAGCTCACCGGGGCTCGCCACGCTGTGCTCACGGGCGAGCTTCTTCATCATCGCCGGCCCGGCCCCGACGAAGTTCATCTTGCCGAGCTTCAAGTGCTGCATCCCGGGGTGATCCATCATCGCGACCATCTTCTGCATCCAGTTCTCCCCGGTGACCCGGACGTTCTCCTTGACCAGCGAGAACAGACCCCAGAAGGTGAAGAAGATCGTGGTCTCCATCTCCATGGCAGCGCCCGCCGTGGCGATGATCATCTGGGCCCACGCCTTGTCCAGATCGCCGCTCGAGGCGATGATCACCAGCTTCTTGTGTCGGTGCTCCTCGTGCTCGTGGACCGGGACCTCGAGCGCCGCTTCCTCGATCGCCATCGTTTTCACCCCGTCACTTCTTGCGGATGACGAACCGGAAGGTGCCGCCGTCTTCCTCGTGCTCGATCAGCTCGTTGCCCGTCGACCGACACCAGGCCGTGAAGTCGGCCGTGGAACCCGGATCCGTGGCCAGGGCCTCGATCAGGTCCCCGGACGACAGCTCCTTCATGGCCTGAGCGGTCTTCACGATGGGTAGCGGGCAGGACAGGCCCTTCAGATCGAGCGTCTTGGTGATGGCCTGGCTCATGACTCACTCCTTCCGGTGGGAACGGGCAGGGGCAGGTTCTCGGGCAACCGCCCCTTGGGAACGATGCCCCAATACAGTCGGTTCAACATCCATTTCGAGACGTGCCACAGGACGTTCGGGCTTGGAGGCGCCGGCGGGTGCTCGTAGTCGAAGCGCAGCACCGTGGCCTTGCGGTTGCCGGTCTCGAGGAAGCACATCACCCTGCCGCCGTAGTTCTCCTTCGGGGCGGTGCCGCGGACCAGCGAGGCGATCCGACTGGCCACCACGGGTGCCTCGAAATGCGCCGTCGACCCGCTCTTGGAGATCGGTAGGTCCGTGCCGTCCCCGATGGCGAAGATCCGCTCGTAGCCCTGGACCTGTAGCGTGGCCCGATCCGTGGGGAGCCAGCCCGAGGCGTCGCCCAGGTTGGACTCGGAGACCACGGTCTGGCCGCGGTGGGGCGGGACCAGCACCAGCAGGTCGTACTCCGCCTTCTCTCCTTCCAGGGAGGACACCACGCCGGCGGAGGGGTCCACGGACTCGACGTTGAAGAAGGTCGTCAGGCCGATCCCACGCTCCTCCATGATGGGCTGGATCAGCTTGGACGCGGCCTCGATGGTGAACGCCCGGTTCAAGGGCGATAGCAGCGTCACCTCGGTCCGCTCGCGGAGGCCGCGTCGTCGGAGGTACTCCTCGAGCATGAAGACGAACTCGATCGGGGCCGGCGGGCATCGGTAGGGGATGCCCGCGATCCCCACCAGGATCCGTCCCCCCGAGAAGCCCCGCAGGGCCTCCCGCAGCCGCTGGGCTCCATCGAGCGAGTAGAACTCGTAGGATCCCTCCTCGAGCCCGGGGATCTGGTCCGGGGCCAGACGAGCCCCGGTCGCCATGACCAGGTAGTCGAACTCGATGCCTCCCCCCCGGGCCAGCTGCACGGTCCCCGCGTCGGGGTGGATCCGGACGGCCTCGTCCACGAGCAGCCCCACGTCCGGGCGGAGCAACGTGCGCTCGTCGCGCGTCAGCCATCGGCCGTTGGCCTGGCCCAGGGCCACGTACAGGTATCCGGGCTGGTAGACGTGCATGCCGGTGGGGTCGACGACGGTGACGGCCACGTCCGCCCCCAGCTCCCTGGAGACCAGGTTCGCAGCCAGGGTCCCGCCGACCCCACCGCCGAGCACGACCACCCGAGCCGGCACGTCCTCACCGGGCCTTCCGAACCACGAACCGGGCGAACCCATCGTCCTCGACCGTTTCCACCATCTCGTGCCCGGCCTTGTGGATCCACGCCGGGATGTCGGTCCTGGATCCCTCGTCGCTGGACAGGACCTCGATCACCGCTCCCACCTCGCTCTCGCGGATGGCGCCGATGAGAGACATCAGCGGGCCGGGACAGGGCATGCCCCGTGCGTCGATCGATCGGTCGATGTGGGTCACGCCTGCCATCCCCGACACCTCCTCAGATGAAGGTCACCGGGCCGTCGACCTCCATGAAGAACGAGGCCACGCCCTCCTGGTCGTCCACGACCGGATCCAGGTCGTCCATGGTCAGTCCGAACATCTCCATCGACAGCGAGCAGGCGTGGATCGCCACTTCGCCGATCGACTTCGCCTGCTGGAAGATCTCGCTCCAGTGCTGCCCCCCGTGACGCTGCAGGATCTGAGCTCCCGCGGGACCGGCCTCGGGAGCGACGCCGTGGTCCTTGGCGATGCGATCGGCGCGGAACGCGTCGAGGGCCCAGTACTGCAGGAAGAGGTTCACCTTCCGGCCCATCGCGGCGGCTCCCGCCGTCAGCACGGCAGCGGCGTTCAGCTTGTCGTCTGTCCCTGAGAACAGGACCAACGAGAGCGTCTGGCCGTCCATCTCATCGCACCCCGTCGCTTCAGTGATGCCGTTCCGCCCCTAGGGTCCAGGACGGTGGCAACGCTCGAGAGGGCCGGAGTACCCGCTTCGGCAGGGACCGTTGGGCCGGTTGCGACGGGAAGCGGGCCCTGGCTACCGTCGGATCGTGACA
>DASQQQ010000166.1:0-2924 GCA_035643355.1 Actinomycetota bacterium
TGGCTCGGTTCGGGCGAGCCCGCGTGGCCATGCCCGGCGGCTGCAACATCGGGTCCCGGAAGATCGATCTGCACGTCCGTGGGCTGGAGAAGATGGGTGCTCGGTTCCTGTCCGAGCACGGGTACCTGCAGGCCAGCGCCCCCGCGGGGCTCCGCGGTGCCGTGATCTCGCTGGATTTCCCCAGCGTCGGCGCCACCGAGAACGTGCTGATGGCGGCGGTGGCCGCCCGGGGCACCACGGTGATCGAGAACGCGGCTCGGGAGCCCGAGCTGGTGGATCTGGTGGAGCTCCTGACCGAGATGGGGGCGCTGATCCAAGGGGCGGGCACTCCGACCATCGAGGTGGAGGGCACCGACCGGTTCCAGGCCGCGGAGCACACGGTGATCCCCGATCGGATCGAGGCGGGGACCTACGCCATGGCCGCCTGCGCCACCGGAGGGGAGGTCGAGCTGCTCGGGGCTCGTTCCGACCACCTGGACCTCGTGCTGGCCAAGCTGTCGGAGCTCGGGGCCGAGGTGCGTGAGACCGAGCACGGGATCGCGGTGTCGCTGCAAGGACGGCCGGCCCCGGCCGATCTGGTGACTCTCCCGTACCCCGGGTTCCCCACCGATCTGCAGCCCCAGATCATGGCGCTGCTGGCCACGGCGGACGGCACCAGCATCGTGACCGAGAACGTCTTCGAGAGCCGGTTCATGTTCGTGGACGAGCTCAACCGAATGGGGGCCGACATCCGCACCGAGGGGCACCACGCCGTGATCCGAGGGGTGGAGCGTCTGTCCGCCGCCCCCGTGCGGGCCCTGGACATCCGAGCCGGAGCCGCCATGGTGATCGCCGCCCTCGCGGCCGACGGCATCACCGCGATCGAGGACATGTACCACGTGGACCGCGGCTACCAGGATTTCGAGTCGAAGCTGCGGTCCCTGGGGGCCGAGGTGAGCCGCCGGCGGGAGCTCTCCGCCGCGCTCCCGTGACCCGCGCGCTCGGTCGCCTGGCCGTCGTGGCGGTGCTCGTCGCCGGGTGGCTGGGTGGGGGCTCGTCCCTCGCGTGGGGAGCGCAGCAGCGCGAGGCCTTCGTGTTCCTGGTCCGGGGGATCGCCTTCCGCGACGTCCAGCTGCTGCCGGGCACCGGCGCGGCGCTGATGAGCGGAGGCGAGGACCTGCCGGCCGACCTGGCGGCGGGGGCGCCGTCCGGCGCGCGGATCGTCGATCTGGGGTCCCTCGAGGTGCCGGGCTCGGGTGGGTCCGACCGATCGCTCCTCCATGGTGCCGCCCTCCGGGCCGCCTGGGAGCGGATCGGGAGGATCGTCGGCGCCTCGTCCGCGGACCGGATCCTGGTGATCGTCGCCTGCACCCGAGCTCCGAGCACCGAGCGTCTCCCGCTCACGCCCATCACCATGGCCTCGGGACCCCCGGCGAGCGTGCTTCCGCCGGGGTCCGAACCGGTGAACGGCCTGCCCGACCGGCTCCGAGCGCTGACCTCCGACTCCACCCGTCGGATCGGCGTGGTCTCCGCCGTAGATATCGTGCCCACGATCCGTTCCTTCCTGGGCCTTGCCCCCGGGTCCTCCGGATCCGTGATCCGCCGGACGCCGGACCCGGCCCCGTTCACGCTGTACGAGCGCTCCCTGGCCGATCGCCGCCTGTGGTTCCCGATCCAGACGGCCGGCGCCCTGTACGTGACGGCCGTGGGGCTGGCGGGGATCGTGATGTTCCTGCTGCGCGGTCGCCTCCCGACCCGGCTGGTGCGCGGCACGGGCTGGTTGGCGCTCTCGGTGATCCCGCTGGCCACGGCGCTCCTCGCCGCGGGCCACCTGCCGAGCCTCTCCCCCGAGATCGTGATCCCGTTCGTGGTGGGGGTCACGATGCTCTCGGTGCTGGCCGTCGTGCCGCTGCACCGGTTCGGCACCTCGGCACCCACGGCGGCCCTGGGAGCGGCCGTGCTGGTGTACTTCGCAGTGGAGGCCGCGCTGGGATGGACGGCCGCTCTCACCCCCTTCCTGGGTGGATCGGAGCTGGACGGAGGTCGGTTCTTCGGCCTGCCGAACGTGTTCATCGGCCTGCTGATCGGCTCATCGCTGTTCGTGGCCGCCCGGCTGTCCCCCTGGACCGGCTTCGCGCTCGTCGCGGCGGTGGGGCTCTTCGCCGGCCTGCCGTCGCTGGGCTCGAACCTGGGGGCCTCGATCGCCCTGTTCGCGGCGGCGGGGTTGTGGCTGGTGGTCCGGACCCGACCCCGTCCCGGGTGGCAGCGCTTCGGGACGGCGGCCGGCGTGGTGGCCGCGGGCACCGGCCTGGTGCTCCTGGCTCACCGCTACCTGACCTCGACCCCCACCCATGTGACCCGCTTCGAGGAGGCGCGCGGCGGCCTCGGCGCCGAGTGGGGGCGGTTCGTGGACCGCCTGGGCGTGGGCTGGGATCTGATCCGGTCGAACCCGTTCGCCCTGGTGCCCGTGATCGGCGTGGTGGCGACCACGGCCCTGGTGCTGTGGCCGCCCGGGTCGGTGCGGATCCGCCTGGCGCTCGTCCCCGAGCTCGCGCAGGCCGTGACCGTCACCCTGGTGGCGGGCGTGGTCGCGTACGTGGCCAACGATTCGGGCCCCGCGGCCACGGGGCTTGCCTTCGGGCTGGGACTGGCAGGGCTGCTGTATGTGTTGCTGGCGAGCCGAACAGGGATGATGGAGGCACCATGAGCGATCCGGTCCCCCCGCGCCCCGACCTGGGACCGAGCGCGCCGCCGGGGGATCGGGCGTCTCCGGCCGGGCGGGTCCGCTCCACGTGGTCCTGGTGGGAGGCCGTCGGCGTCTACCTGCTGATCACGCTGGCCTCCTCCACGGTCGCCTCCCCGCTGCTGCTGATCCGGCCCAAGGGGGTGGCCGAGCTGGTGGCCTCGGCGGTGATCGCCGTGCTGAACGTGGGTCTGCTGGTGCT
>DASQQQ010000167.1:0-4753 GCA_035643355.1 Actinomycetota bacterium
GCAGCTCGACCGCATCCATCCCGAGGGCGGCAGCGAGCCGGTCCATCTGACCTTCGTGCGCGAAGCACACCTGCACCGCGCCGAACCCCCGCATCGCGCCGCACGGCGGGTTGTTCGTGTAGACGGCCGTCCCCTCGAGCAGCGCGTTCGGCACCTCGTAGGGGCCGGGCAGGAAGGTCGTGGCGTTGCCGATCACCGCCGATGAGGACGAGGCGAACGCGCCGCCGTCGATCACCACCCGAGCCCGGACCGCGATCAGCGTGCCGTCGCGCGCGGCCCCGGTCCGCATCCACACGCGCGAGGGGTGGCGGTGCACGTGGGCCAGGAAGGACTCGGGCCGACCGTAGGACATCTTCACCGGCCGGCCGGTGTGCAGGGCGAGCAGGCAGGCGTGGATCTGCATGTGGAGGTCCTCGCGCGAGCCGAAGGCGCCCCCCACACCGGCCAGCGTGATCCGGACCTTGTCCTCTGGCAGGTTCAGGCAGGGAGCGATCTGCCGACGGTCCACGTGGAGCCACTGCGTCGAGACGATCAGGTCGATGCCCCCGTCCTCGGCGGGGATGGCCAGGCCGGCCTCGGGTCCGAGGGCCGCCTGGTCCTGCATCCCGGTCTCGTAGTAGCCCTCGACCCACACCTCGGCCCCGGCGTCGGGATCGCCGTGCTCGATGCGCACGTGCCGCAGCACGTTGCCCCACTCGTGCAGCCGCGGCGCCGACGGATCGAGCGCCTCGGTCATGTCCAGGACCGGGGGGAGGACCTCGTAGTCGACCCGGATCCGTTGGGCCGCCCGCCGGGCCAGCTCCGGGGTCTCCGCCGCCACGACGGCGACCGGCTGGCCCGCGTACAGGACCCGGTCCCATGCGAGCACGGGCTGATCGGAGAACTCCAGGCCGTAGGTCCTCGCTCCGGGGAGGTCCTCGTGCGTCAGGACGGCGTGCACGCCGGGGCTGGCCACCGCCTCCCAGATGCCCACCGAGCGGATCCGCGCGTGGGGGTGCGGGCTCCGCAGCGTGGCGCCCCACAGCATCTGCTCGTGCCACAGGTCGCTGCCGTACAGGAAGGCGCCCTCCACCTTGGGGATGCCGTCCACCCGTCGGACGCTCTGGCCGACCCCGCCCCGGGTCCGCTCCTCGAGCCGGGTGCTCATCACCCACCGCCTCCCGGACCGGCCCCGCCCGAGATCGACCGGGCCCGGCGGCGTCCCTGGGCCGCGATCGCCTCCTCGTCGGCCCTGACCAGGTGGCCGTCGCGAACCACCGGACGCCCCTCGACCAGCAGGTCCCGGACCCCGCCGGGGGAGGTGAAGACCAGAGCCGCCACGGGGTCGGCCTGCGCACCGGCGTGCCCGAGGCCGGTGAGGTCGAACAGCGCCACGTCCGCCCGCTTGCCCGGCCCGAGCGAGCCCAGCTCGTCCTCCCGCCCCAGGCACGCCGCGCCGCCGCGCGTCGCGGCCCGCAGCACCTGCCGGGCGCTCATGGCCGTTGGGTCGCCGCCCGCGCGGGCCACCAGCAACCCCTGCCGGGCCTCGGCCAACAGGTCCCCCGCGTCGTTCGATGCCGACCCGTCCACGCCCAGGCCCACCGGCGCACCGGCGTCCAGCAGGGCGCGGGCGGGAGCGATGCCCGAGGCCAGCCGCAGGTTCGAGGAAGGGCACCAGGCCGCGCCGGTGGAGGTGACCCCCATGCGCTTGACGTCGTCCCCGTCCAGGTGGACGCAGTGCGCCAGCCAGACGTCCTCGCCCAGCCAGCCCCACTCCTCGAGCAGCTCGAGCGGCCGGCCGCCGAACCGCTCCAGGCAGTGGCGCTCCTCGTCCAGGGTCTCGGCGACGTGGGTGTGCAGGCGGACCCGGAGCCGGCGGGCCAGCTCCGCCGAGCCGCGCATCAGCCGCTCGCTCACCGAGAACGGCGAGCAGGGCGCCACGGCGATCCGCAGCATCGATCCCGGCGACGGGTCGTGGAACCGGCGGACGGCGTCCTCGGTGGCTTCGAGCGCGGAGTCCGTGTCCTCCACGGTGGCGTCGGGGGGCAGGCCGCCACCGGACTCCCCCCGGTCCATCGAGCCGCGCGCGGGGTGGAAGCGCAGACCGATCTGCCGGGCCGCGTCGATCTCGGCGGCCATCAGGTCGCCGGCGCCGGCCGGGAAGATGTAGTGGTGGTCGGTGGTGGTGCTGCACCCGGACAGGGCCAGCTCGGCCAGGCCGACGCGCGCCGCGATCCCCACCCACTCCTCGTCCACCGATGCCCACACCGGGTAGAGCTCCACGAGCCAGTCGAACAGACCCTTGTCCTGGGCCCGCGCCCGGGTGAGGGTCTGGAACAGGTGGTGGTGCGTGTTCACCAGCCCGGGCGCCGCCACGCATCCCCGCCCGTCGATCCGTTCGACGCCCTCGGCCCCGGGCGGCGCCCCCGAGCCGACCCACGAGATGCGGCCGTCCTCGATCAGGATCGAGCCGCCGGCGAGCTCGGTGCCGGCGTCGTCCATGACCGCCACCACCTCACAGCGCTCGATCAGCAGCCGGCTCACCAGGCCCCCTCCCGCTTGCGCTCGGCGGCGAGGCTCACGGCCCGCAGGATCTTCTCGTAGCCGGTGCACCGGCACAGGTTGCCGGACAGTGCCTCGCGGACCTCCAGCTCGTCCGGCGAGGGGTCGTGCTCCAGCAGGTCGGTCACCGCAACGATCAGCCCCGGCGTGCAGAACCCGCACTGCACGGCGCCGGCCTCCAGGAACGCCTCCTGCACCGGGTGCAGGGTCTGCCCCCCCGCCAACCCCTCCACGGTCCTGACCTGGTGCTGGTGGGCCTGCCCGGCGAGCACCAGGCACGCGCAGACCAGCTCGCCGTCCAGCCACACGGAGCACGAGCCGCACTCCCCCTGCTCGCAGGCGTTCTTCGAGCCGGGGAGGCCGAGCTCCTCGCGCAGCAGGAACAGGAGGCTCTCGCCCGGCCAGACGTGGGCCTCCCGCCACTCGCCGTTCACGTTCGCTCGGACGAGCACCTCAGGCGTCCCTCATCCGACCATCGCCTCCTCGGCCCGCTCATCGATCGCCCAGCCGAGGGCACGGCGGGCCAGGACCGCGACGGCGTGCCGCCGGTACGCAGCCGTCCCCCGCACGTCGTCGATGGGTGCCACGGCCGCCACGACCCGCTCGGCGAAGCCCTCGAGGTCCGGTCCGCCGAGCGGCGCCGGCTCGTCCCAGGAGCCGGCGCGCTCCATCGCGGCGGCCGCGAAGGTCTCGGCCTCGGCGGCCCGTACCACCGTGGGTGCGACCGAGCCGAGGGCCACCCGGACGGTCCGGGTGGCCGGGTCCAGGGCCAGGCACAGGCTCACCACCGAGATCACCATCGCGTTGCGGGTCCCGATCTTGGAGAAGGACTGCGGTCCGGTCAGGGCGCGCCACGTCGCCCCCGTGATCAGCTCGTCGGGCGTCAGGGCGGTGCGCTTCACGCCTTGGAGGAACGCGTTCCAGGGCAAGCGTCGTCGGCGGCCCCCGGCGGCGGCCAGCTCGATCTCCGCGTCGTGGACGCCCAGGACGGGAAGCGCATCGCCCGCCGGGGAGGCCGTCCCCAGGTTGCCGCCCACGGTCCCGCGGTTGCGGATCTGCGGCGACCCCACCGAGCGCGAGGCCTGCACCAGGGCCCGGAGGTCCTGCAGCTCGCGCTGGATCCGAGCGAACGTCACCCCCGCGCCCAGGAAGACGGTGTCGTCCTCGCGTCGCCACCCTCGCAGCTCGGGCAGGCGGGACACGTCCAGGATCGCCTCCGGCCGGTATCCCTCGAGGTTCATCGCCACCATGAGGTCGGTGCCGCCGGCGATCGGGACGGCGTGCGGCCGCTCGGCCCTGATCTCCAGCGCCTCCTCCAGCGTGCGCGGCAGGAGGACGTCCATCAGGCGACCCCGTCCGCGAAGGCGTCGATCGTGGCGCGCACGTCGTCCCCCAGCGGGTACAAGATCGGGCACGTGCATCCCGCCTCCACGTACTCGCGGACCTTGGCCCGGCACTCGTCGGCCGTGCCCGAGGCCGTGATCATCTGCACCACCTCGTCGGGCACCAGGGCCTTCGCCCGGCGGATCTCCTCGGGCCCGGCGGGCCAGGTGAGCACCTTCCCGATCTCGTCCAGCAGCCCCTGATCCACGCCGCTGGCCTTCATGATGTGGGGCTGCTGGCCCAGGTACTGCGTCACCAGCTCTCGGGCCCGGTCCAGGGCGCGGCCCCGGTCCTCATCCAGCGAGCACACCACGAGCTGGGGCCGATCGAGATCCTCCACCGACCGCCGGCCACGTTCGGCGCCGACCGCCAGATGGGCCATCGCGGTGTGGTCGTAGCCGGGGCTCACCAGGTAGTTGAGCAGCACGCCGTCGGCGATCTCGCCCGCCAGCTCCATCATCCGCATGCCTGTGGCGCCGATGTAGATCGGCACGTTCCGGGGCGAGGGATCCCCGTGGACGACGTCGATCTGGATGTCCTCCACGTGTACGAACGCACCGTGGTAGGTGACCCGCTCCATCGCGATCAGCCGCCGGGTGACCTCCACGTACTCGCGCATCGCCTGCAGCGGCCGGCGGCGGTCCACCCCCACCTTCGAGGCCAGCGGCTCCCACCAGGCGCCGATCCCGAGCATGACCCGTCCGGGAGCGAGGTCGTCGAGCGTGACGAACGTGGCCCCCATGAGCCCCGCGTTGCGGGTCCAGATGTTCACCACCCCCGAGCCCACCTTGATGCGGTCGGTGGTCGCGGCGAAAGCGGCCATGGGAAC
>DASQQQ010000168.1:0-2005 GCA_035643355.1 Actinomycetota bacterium
GCCCCGGGGCTGATGGGGATTGGGGACGATGCTCGTGGTGGCCAGGTCCTGAAGCATGGCGTCCGGTGTGCCGGACGCCTCCGGCGGGATCAGCGCTCCCAGGCCCTTACCCAGTCCGCCGCGGCGTGCCACCGCTCACCTCCTTGGCCAGCTCGCGGTAGGCGATGGCGCCCCGCGAGGACGAGTCGAACGCAATGATCGGCTGGCCGAACGACGGCGCCTCGGACAGCCGTACGGTGCGGGGGACCACGTTCCGACACACCCGATCGCCGAAGTGTTCCTGGACCTCGTGCACGACCTGGTCGGAAAGCTTGGTGCGGGCGTCGTACATGACGAGGATGATCGTCGTCAGCTCCAGCCGGGGATTGAGGTTCTTCTGCACGAGGTTGATGTTGCGGAGGAGTTGCCCCAGGCCCTCCAGGGCGTAGTACTCGCACTGGATCGGCACCAGGACCTCGCCGGCGGCGGCCAGGCCGTTGACCGTGAGCAGCCCCAACGACGGTGGGCAGTCGATGAGCACGAAGTCGTACTGGTCGGTAACTTCCTCCAGCGCTCGTCGCAGGCGCAGCTCCCGGCTGAAGGCGGGCACCAGCTCGATCTCCGCGCCGGCGAGGTCGAGGCTGGCCGGCGCCACGAACAGGTTCCGCACCGAGGTGGGCTCGATGCAATCCTCGATGGCCACGTCGCTCATGACCACGTGGTACATCGAGGTCTCCAGGTTGCGGGGGTTCAGTCCCAGGCCGGTCGTGGCGTTGCCCTGAGGATCCAGGTCCACGACCAGCACCCGGTAGTCGAGCTCGGCCAGGGCGGCGCCGAGGTTCACCGCGGTGGTCGTCTTCCCCACGCCGCCCTTCTGGTTGGCCACCGCCAGGACACGGGGGAGTGGACGACCGGCGGCGGGGAGCGACGGATCGGTGAGCAGCTGTTCGGTCTGCTCGAGGATCGGCTCCTGCAACCGCGGTTCCTCAGCGACCGGTTCCGCGGCTTCGGGTGGCGGCGCGGCTTCGCTGGCGGGGGCCTCGGTGGCGGGGGCCTCGGTGGCGGGGGCCTCGCCCGGGGGAGCGCCCGACGGCCCATCGATGACGTCGGACGCCGCCACCGGGGCGTGCTCCTGGTCTGATGCCGTCTCCTGAGGAGCCGCTTCCTCGTCGTCCGCCCGCGCCCGCAGCCGTTGGAAGATCATCCGGCCGCGCGCGACCGGATCCGAGGGGCTGTCGGTCATCCCGGCGATGTTGCCCGCGGCATCCCACGCCGGTCAAGGACTCATTGAGGCTTCTCGTCGACTTTCCGGGCGGGAGCGTGACCTCCCCCGCGTGTTTCCCGTGAAACACGGCGAGGTTCGGTGCTCACCAGAGCGGGCGCTTCCCGGGCACACCGACCCGGCGGGGATAGCGGGGCGGGCAGGCCGACTCCAGGTGGAGGACCTGCAGTGCGGGGGGCCCGTCGATGGACGCTCCCCGCCGGAACCCCAGCTCAGCCAACCCGGCCGTCGGCCAGCGGTCGGGCTCAGCGACGGGAGGTTCGCTCACGAGCAGGAGGCCGCCGACCCGGAGCAGGGGCGCGGCGCACTCGGCCGTGACCGGCGGGCCACCGAAGGAACGGGCGGTCACCAGGTCGCAACCGGCCCGGAGGTCGGGGTCCCGGCCGGCGTCCTCCGCCCGCTCGTGGCGCACCACGACCCGATCGCCCAGATCGAGGTCGCGGACGGCGCTCTCCAGAAAGGCGGCGCGGCGGTCACCCGCTTCGATCAGCACCCAGCGGCTGGCAGGCCAGTGCAACACCAACGGCAGGGCCGGCAATCCCCCGCCACTCCCCAGGTCGGCGGCCATTCCGGGGCCGGCCGGCACACCACCCTCGGTGTCCCAGGCGGCGGCGTAGCCCTGGGCGTGATCGAGGTGGGCGGCGAGTGGCGGGTCGCCGATGAACCCCAGGCGGTGAGCCCGCTCCAGCACACGGACGAGGCCCTCGCGCGGGCCGAAAGGGGTGGTCAGTCGTCCGGGCTCTC
>DASQQQ010000169.1:0-3897 GCA_035643355.1 Actinomycetota bacterium
GGAGGGTGCAGAGGCCCGAGCCCTGTCCTGTGGGTTCCCGGCCACCACCGCCACCAGCCTGGCCTCGGTGGGGACGGGGGTCCCGCCCGGCGAGCACGGCGTGGTGGGCTACACGTTCGCCATGCCCGACCTGGATCGACCGATGAACGCGCTCCGGTGGGAGCCGTACGGGCCGGGGAAGCGGACCGATCTGCGCTCCACCTACCCTCCCGAGCTGGTCCAACCCACCTCCACGCTGTTCGAGCGCGCCTCCGCCTGCGGCGTGGAGACCGTGATGGTGGGCGGGGTCGAGCATGTGGCGAGCGGGCTCACCCGAGCCGTCTTCCGGGGGGCGGGCAGGCGGCCTGGCTTCGGGATGGGGGACGTGGCGACCACGGGGGCCGCGCTGCTCCGCGACCGGACGGCCCGCTTCGTGTACGCCTACCACGCGGACCTGGACACCACCGCCCACGTCCGGGGCGTGGGATCGGAATCCTGGGCGGTCCATCTCTCGTACGTCGACCGGCTGGCGGCGGACCTGGCCGAGCGCCTGCCGGCGGGGACGGTGCTGGCGATCACCGGGGACCACGGCACGGTCGATGTCGATCCCGCCGACCGGATCGACCTGGGGCATCACCCCGAGCTGCTCGAGGGCGTGGCGATGGTGGGCGGCGAGGCTCGAGCCCGGCACGTGTACGCCGCTCCGGGCGCCGGCGCCGATGTCCTGGCCGCCTGGACCGAGACGCTGGGGCCGCGCGCATGGGTCCGCTCGCGTGAGGAGGCCATCCAGGCGGGGTGGTTCGGCCCGGTGGTCGGCCCGGAGGCTCGATCACGGATCGGGGACGTGGTCGCCGCGGCGCGTGCGGCGGTGGCGGTGGTGCAGCGCGAGCTGGATGGCGTCCAGGCCTCGCTGATCGGCCATCACGGCTCGTTCGATCCGGCCGAGCAGCTGGTGCCGTTCCTGATCCATCGGACGTGAGCGTGCGCTGGTGGTGACTGGGAGCTTCAGGTTCCGGCTCCAGGGATCTTGCCCATACTGGACGGAACCACGGGCACGGTGATCTCGCCGGCGATGATCCGTCGGCGAAGGTGCTCGAGCTCCGGACGGACGTCGTCGATGAACCCACCGCTGTAGGCGATGTCGACGCCACCTTCGGCCAGGCCGAGCCGTCGCACGCCGGGACGAAGGGCCCCGTTCGCGTACCGCGACATGGTCGTGAAGACCGCGGTGTCGAGGTGCTTCACCATGGAGGTCAGGATGTGCCGCTGCAACCTTGCCGCGATCTCCTCGCCCACCTGGTCGCGCAGCGCGGGGACCACCGTGCGGTATTGATCGGAGTCCACGCCGATCGCCCACAGGTGTCGGCCGACGTCCTCGGACGTGAGGGCTGCCGCCTTGAACACGCCGAACCCCGACCCACCCGCGGCCGCGAAGATCACGTCCGCGCCCCGCTGGTACATCCTCGTCGCCTTGCGCCATGCCTGATCGTCATCGGCCAACCCGCCCTCGGGGGTGTCCGACTGGAGGTAAACGGACCTGACCCGCACCTCGGGATCGACCCATCGAGCGCCGGCCTCGTAGCCGGCTTCGCATCTCCAGATCGTCCACACGCCCGCCCCGCCGATGAAACCGATCCTCCCGGTCCTGCTCTTGAGCGCCGCCGCCGCCCCCGCAAGGAACGAACCCTCCTCTTCTCGGAAGCGCACGTACGTGATGTTGGGGACCGTCGGGCCCACCCAGTCCACGGACACGAAGTGGGTGTCGGGGTGGTCCCGAGCAACCGCCGCGGTTCCCTCGGCGTCCTCAAAGGTCCCCCCGATCACCACCAGACGGGCGCCCTCGCCGGCGGCCGCCCGGAGCTCAGGAGCGAACCGCTCGGGCGCGGTGAGGGGCACGATCCTCCGCTCCGCGTCCATGCGGAGCCGAGCAACGCCGGCATCGAAGCCCTTGCCGATCATGTCGGCCCAGCCACCATCCCCGTGCATCCCCTCCCACACCAGCACCACGTCCGGCGGGCGATCGGTCAACCGACCAAAGAGCGCGTAGGTGGCCCCGCCGATCAGAACGATCACCGCCGTCACCAGGGCGATGAGTCGAGTCCTGGCGCGCCGCTCGAGGTGTCGTTGCTGCTGCGCGCGCGCCGCCTCCTCGGCCTGTAGGGACAGTCGGCGTTCCAGGCCGGCGTCGAGGAAGGAGCCCTCCTCCTCGGTGAGCCGGAGAGTGGTGCGGCTCGCCCACGTCTGGTACTCGGCCAGGCGTGAACCCGACAGGAGGTAGTCGGGTTGCCGGCCGGATGCCTGCCACTCCTCGATCGCGGCCACGAGTGCGAGGTGCTTGCGCAGGTCGATCCGGTGCTCCTCGATCCATCCGGCGAGCCGGTCCCATTCCCAGAGCAGCGCCTCGTGGGCGATCTCCACCGTCGCGTCGCCGGTGAGCAGGTCGTGGTCGAAGGACACCAGTCGGTAGCTCCCGAACCGCTCCAGGACCTCGGACAGGGCGACCGGATCAAGCTCCAAGGAGGTGAGCTCGCCGATGCGGGTGCGCCGTCGGGCGTGTCGGGTGCCCTCACCCAGGCGGGTCAGCCGCAGGAAGACCTGCTTGGCGATCCTCCGCTGCTGGTCGTTGAGGGACGCATGGAGCTCCTCAGCGCGGTGAGTCAAGGTGCCCTGAAGGCCCCCGGAAGCTCGGTAGGCGTCCAAGGTGAGTGCCGAGTCCCTCCTGCGATCGAACAGCTCGGTGAGCACGTACTGCAGCAAAGGCAGCGCGCCGGTCCGACCCAGGGTCTGGGCGACGAGCTCGGCCAGGAGCGCCGGCTGGACCTCGAGACCCGCCCGCTCGGCGGGTCCCGCGATCGCCGACTCCAGCTCGTCCGAGCTCATGGGCATCACGTTGACGACACCGGCGGTGAAGATGCCGGCGAACGCAGGATGCAAGAGCGGCCGATCGTAGAAGTCGGCTCGGAGGGTGAGGACGATTCGCCACGGACCTCGGGGGTTGGCGGCCAGGGTGGCCAGCCGATCCAGGAACGCATCCCGCTCCGCCGGGTCCGCTTCCGTGAAGAGCTGCTCGAACTGGTCGAGCACCAGCAGGATCGGTTCGCTACCCTCCTGGACCCGTTGGAGCTCGCCGGTCGGGTGACGTCCCGGGAGGATGCGCTCGATCCTCCAGCCACCCGGCAGCTCTCCGGAGCGGACGGCAGGGATCAGGCCCGCGTTCACCACACTGGACTTGCCGCACCCGGAGGGTCCCACCACGGCGATCAGTCGAGCTCCAGCGGCAAATCGCTCCACCAGCTGGTGGACGAGGACATCCCGGCCGAAGAAGTCTTCCCGGTCCCCCTCTTCGAAGGCGCGGAGGCCCTTGAACGGGTTCCGCGTGACGCCCGGCTCCGCCGCCCTCTGTGGGACGAGGGTGGGGTCGTGGACGAGGATCCGTTCCTGCAGGCGCCGCAGCCCCGGAGAGGGGTCGAGGCCGAGCTCCTCGGCCAGCATGAGCCGATACCGCTGGAAGGTGCGGAGCGCCTCGGCCTGACGTCCCGCTCGGTACAGCGCGAGCATCTGCAACTCACGGGCGCGCTCCCGGAGGGGGTCCTCCCGGATGGCCGCGTCGAGCAGGGGCAGGATGCCCATCGTGTTCCCGGCGTCGATCTCGGCCTCGGCGAGCTCCTCGATGGCCTCCGCTCGGAGCTCCTGCAGCCGATGGATGTCGGGTTGCGCGAACTCCTCGTACGCGAAGTCCGAGAGCGGCGGTCCCCGCCAGAGCTCCAGCGCCGCCCGGAGGTCCGCGGTCCCGGACGATCGATCTCCGGCCCCGAGCTCGTGCACGCCGTGGGTGATCAGCCGCTCGAAGCGGCGGGCATCGATCGACCCCGCATCCACCAGGAGGACGTAGCCCGGGGCACGGGTGAGTATGATCGG
>DASQQQ010000170.1:0-3163 GCA_035643355.1 Actinomycetota bacterium
CGATCTCGTTCGGTACGCCCGCGTGGTCCAGTGCCTGCCGGAAGGCGTGCACCTGCTCCACGGGGGTGGCCCGGTCCGCGGTACCCCACAGCCCCAGGACGGGACAGCGGTAGCGCGGCGCGAGGTCGATCGGCGCGTCGCCCTCGTCGTCGCGGCGGTGCGGGGGACCGTAGAAGCCGATCACGCCGGCCAGCCCGTGACCGCGCGCCGCCTGGTTGAAGGAGTGTCGTCCGCCGAAGCAGAAGCCCACCGTGAACACCCGCTCGGTGCCTCCACTCGCTTCCGAGCGCACGTGGGCGACCGTCGCTCCCACATCCAGGGCCACCGTGTCCGGATGGGTTCGCTCCACGTGCGGGGAGTGATCGAAGTCCTCACCGCGCTCCCCGGTCCCGGCCGTACGGCCGAAGTAATCCAGGGCGGTGGCATGCACACCGGCCTGCGCGAAGCGCTCGGCCAGGTCCCGGTAGAAGGGATGCAGGCCCCGGACGTCTGGCAGGATCACGATCCCCGGGGCGTCGGGCTCGGTCGTGCGGGCCGTGAAGGCCATGAACCGGTTCCCGTCCGAAGCCTCCAGGACCTGGTCCTGGCGGTCCGCGATCCCGGCGCCCCCAGAGATGGGCGGGAACGGCGGTCGGGCGGTGGGCTCATGGCACATGCATCGCTCCTTTCCTTCCGCACATGCATCGACGGGTATCCCTCAGGACTTGCGGGGCGGTGCATCCGATGCTATCGCGCCTGCCGCGACGCGAGCGTCCCCCCCGTTCCGGCTACCGGAGGCCGGGGCGTCGCGACGGCGTCCGAACCGTCTGCACCCGTGTCCGGCCGGCGCCGTCGAAGCGGATGACCGTCCAGTCGTACTCGTCCCGCCGCCAGGACCCGAGAGGATCAGGTGCCCACGCGCGCCACACCACGTAGCCGATCAGGGCGATCCCCGCCAGCGTCAGCACCCCGATCATCATCCACGTCAACGCCATCACGTCCTCGCTCCACAGGCAGCCGTTCTCTACCCGGGCCGCGGGCAGCACACACCCGAAGGCAGACGACCAGCGGTCCTCGGGTCAGGCCGCCGGCCGTCGCGAGACGGGCACTACCGATCCGGCCAAGAGACGAAGGACCGCCGCCTCCACCGCCTCCCGGAGCGATCGGTCGTCGAGCTCGAGGACCCCGTCGTCGTCCAGCGCGATCCGTGGGATCTCGGCCACCTCCCCCTCGAGGAAGCGGTCGATCACCCGCGGATCGACGTAGGAGGCCCGACAGACCGACGGGGTGTTCCCGAGGTGCTCGGCCACCTGCTTCATGGCCGCGGCCGCGGCCCGCTTGCGGGCTCGGAGGGAGGGGCCGACCTCGCTCCGCGCCGCCACGGCCACGGCGGCCAGCACGGTCGCGTTCCAGGTCCGGAAGTCCTTGGCGGTGAACCCGTCTCCGGCGACCTCCTTGAGGTAGGCGTTGATGTCCGCGGACCGGACGTCACGCCAGTCACGCCCCTCCCGATGAGCCAGCAGGTCGCCCCCGCCGTCGCGACGCGCCTTCAGCGAGCGGAGCACGGCGGCGGCACCCGGATCGCTGACCACTAGGACCCTGCGCTTGCCTCCCTTGGCCGTGAAGTCGAAGCTGATCGCCTCCCCCCTCACCCGAACGTGCTCCTTGCGTAGCGTGGCCAACCCGAACGAGCCGTTCCGCTCCGCGTAGATCTCCCCGCCCACCCGGAACCCGCCCAGGTCCAGCAATCGGACCGCACAGGCCAGGACCCGCTCGCGCGACAGGTCCCTGGCCTCCAGGTGCTCCTCTACGACGTCCCGCAGGCCGGGAAGGGCACGGCCGAACGCGAGCATCCGCCGGAACTTGCGCCGGTCGCGCCATCGCCGCCATCGCTCGTGGTAGAGGTACTGGCGCCGGCCCGCGGCGTCCGTTCCAGTGGCCTGGATATGGCCCCACGGGTCGGCGCAGATCCAGACGTCGGACCAGGCAGGCGGGATGGTCAACCCGCGGATCCGCTCGAGGGTCTGCGGATCGGAGACCGGATGCCCGCCCGCATCCTCGTAGCAGAAGCCCCGACCGCGGCGACGTTGGTGCAGCCCCGGCTGTCCCGCTTGTACCCGCCGGATGCGTGGCACCCCTCGCTCCTCCCGCTCGATGATCCTCAGGCGATGCCGGTCGATGGCCGGCCCGCAGAGCGGGAGCGCCCGCTCGTCCGTGAGGACTACCCGCCACCCCGCCCGCCGAACCCACCGAGGCGGTGTGGGTCCCTGCAGATGGGTACGCTGATCAGGAGACGTGGCCACGCCCATCGTGGCCCGCCGGTGGGTCTCCGATCGTGGGAGCGAGGAGGAGGGCGTGATCCGGTTCGGCCTGCAGATCCCGAACTTCACGTATCCGGGCGTGGACGATGCGGACCTGTTCGAGCGCATCGCCCAGATCGCCACCACCGCCGAGTCCGCCGGGTTCGATTCGGTGTGGGTGATGGATCACCTGTACCAGATCCCCAGCGTGGGACCGCGTACGGACCCGATGCTCGAGGCCTACACGCTGCTCGGGGCGATCGCGGCCCGGACGTCCCGGGTGCAGCTCGGCACGATGGTCACCGGGGTCACCTACCGGAACCCGGCCCTGCTGGCGAAGATCGTCACCACACTGGACGCGGTCTCCTCTGGCCGTGCCATCCTGGGGATCGGAGCCGCCTGGAACGAGGACGAGCACCGCGGCTACGGCTTCCGCTTCCCGCCCGCCGGTGAGCGCCTGGACCAGCTGGAGGAGGCGCTGCGGATCTGCCGAGCGATGTTCACGCAGCAGGCACCGTCGTTCCAGGGCGAGCACTACCGGATCCACGAGGCCCTGAACGTCCCCCGCCCCATCCGCCCGAACGGCATCCCCATCCTGGTGGGTGGCAGCGGTGAGAAGCGCACGCTCCGGCTGGTGGCCCAGTACGCCGACGCCTGCAACCTCTTCGGAGACCTGGACACGATCCGGCACAAGCTCGAGGTGCTGGACGCGCACTGCGAGGCTGTGGGCCGAGACCCGGCCGAGATCACCAAGACCCGTCTAGGGGGGTTGGTGATCGCACCCAGCAAGGAGGAGGCGGAGCGCACGGGCGCCGAGGCCGCGGCCAGGCGGGGGACGGATCTGGAGCGGTACCGCGCGTACGCCATGATCGGCGACCCGGACA
>DASQQQ010000171.1:0-3374 GCA_035643355.1 Actinomycetota bacterium
GCCCGGCCGCCGCCATGACCCCGGCTTGCCGCCACGCGCCGCCGAACAGGATCTTCAGGCGCCGGGCCTCTCGGATCGGCTCGGCCGGGCCGCACACCAGCGAACCGATCGGTGCCCCCAGGCCCTTGGAGACGCAGAACATCATCGTGGCGACCTCGGCGCAGTAGTCGGCCACGTCGGTGCCGGATGCCGCCGAGGCGTTGAAGATCCGCGCCCCGTCCATGTGTATGGGAACACCGACCTCCTGCGAGACCTTCCGGATCGCACGCAGCTCTTCCACCGGCATCACGGTGCCGCCGGCATGGCCGTGCGTGTTCTCCACGGCCAGCAGATCGACCATCTCGACGTCGTAGTACGCGTCCGGCTGCAGCGCCTCCCGGACCTGCTCGGCGGTGATCTGGCCCCTGGCGTTCCCGGGAATCGTCCGGTAGGCGATGCCCGAGAGCACCGCCGAGGTCATCACCTCCGTCGTGGCCACGTGGGCGTGGGACTCGGCCACCACCAGGTGCCCCGACCCGTGGACGTGGAGCCGCAGCCCGATCTGGTTGGCCATCGTGCCGGTGGGCACGTAGAGGGCAGCCTCCTTGCCGGTGACCTCGGCCGCCCGCTCCTGGAGCCGGTTCACCGTGGGATCGTCGCCGTACCAGTCATCGCCGACCTCGGCCTCCGCCATGGCGCGGCGCATCGCTTCCGAGGGCTTCGTGACCGTGTCCGAACGCAGATCGACCCGGTAGGACTTCACGATCAGGCCAGTATAGGAGGCCCTCCCGCGCCGGCCGATCCGGCGCTCAGTACAGGAACATCGGCTTGCCGTCCACGTGGCGGATCTTGGGCCGGTACTGCTCGGTGTCGTAGAGCGCTCCCACGTCCACGCGCTTCACCCCCTGGCGGACCACCGGGAGCGGGACGTTCACGTAGTTGCCGTTGCGCAGGGCCACCAGCCGGCCGAACTCCCGCTCCACCAGCAGGTCCGCGGCCATCACCGCGTAGTTGATCGCCACCATCAGGTCGAGCGAATCGGGGCTTCCCGAGCGCATCAGGTACCCCAGCTGCTGGTAGATGATCCCCTCGCCGGTGAGCTGGCGCAGGGCCTCGCCCGTGACCTGGCCGATGCCCCCGAGTTTGCGGTGCCCGTACGCGTCCTCCTGACCCCCCAGGACCATCTCACCGCCCACCATGCTGGCGCCCTCGGAGATCGTCATCATCGCGTAGCGGCTGGGGTTGCCGGCCCGGTCGGCCATCAGCAGGTCCGCCAGCCTCTGGATGTCGAAGGGCACCTCGGAGATGACGGCCCGCTCCACGCCCGCCAGGTACGCCGACACCAGGGAGGTCTCGCCGCTGTACCGGCCGAACACCTCGACCACGGCCAGGCGCTCGTGCGACCCGGCGCTGGTCCGCAGCTGATGGATGAAGTTCACCGTGCGGGTGACGGCGGTCGAGAACCCGATGCAGTAGTCGGTGCCGTGGACGTCGTTGTCCATCGTCTTGGGGACCGCCACCACCGGCAGGCCCTCGTCGTGCAGGCGTAGGGCGAAGGACAGGGTGTCGTCGCCGCCGATGGGGATCAGCGCGTCGATCCCCATCCGCTCGATCACCTTCAGCGCGTGGGGTGTGTGGTCGCGCGGCGTATCGTCCTCCGCGGGCTCGTGCAAGAACTCCGGCTCCTCCGAGGGGCGGACCTTGGCGGGGTTCGTCCTGGAGGTGTGCAGGAACGTGCCGCCGCTGCGGTCGATCGTCCGCACCACGGAGGGGTCCAGCCGGATCGAGTTCCGCTCGACGGAGACCGGGTCCTCCGGGTTGCACTCGAGGATGCCGGCCCAGCCGCGCCGGATCCCGACCACCTCGTGCCCCTCCTCCACCGCGCGGAGCGTGGCAGCCTTGATGCACGCGTTCAGCCCCGGGACGTCCCCTCCGCCCGTCAGGATGCCGACCTTCATGAGCGCTCCACCTTCCCGCGCCGGACCCACCGGCGTCCATCCCTCGATGCTAGAAGAAGACCTCGGCGGCCCGATACAGGGATCCGGGCACGGGCCGCACCTTGGCCGCCTCGGCCAGGGGCACCTCGACCACCTCGTTGCCGCTGATCCCCACCATCGTGCCCCAGGCCCCGCGGTCCACCAGGTCCACCACCCCGATCCCGAACCGCGTGGCAAGGACCCGATCGTCGGCGCAGGGGGTCCCGCCGCGCTGCACGTGCCCCAGGACCGTGACCCGGGTCTCGTACCCGGTGAGCCGCTCGATCTCCGGCGCCAGCGCCTGGGCGATCCCCCCGTAGCGGATGAAGCCCCGCTCGTCCACCGGGTACTCGGGGAGCTCGAACGTGCCGGGCACCGGCGTCGCCCCCTCGGCCACCACCACGATCGAGAAGGAGTGACCCCGCAGGTGTCGCCGCCGGAGGTGGTGGCTCACTTCGGTCAGGTCGAAGGGTCGCTCGGGGATGAGGATCATGTCGGCGCCCCCGGCGATGCCGCCGTGGATGGCGATCCAGCCGGCGCTCCGACCCATCACCTCCACGAGCATCAGCCGGTTGTGGCTCTCGGCCGTCGTGTGCAGGCGATCGATGGCCTCCGTCACCACCTGGACCGCCGTCTGGAAGCCGATGCAGAAGTCCGTCCCGGACAGGTCGTTGTCGATGGTCTTGGGCACGCCCACCACCGGCAGCCCTTCCTCGGCCATCCGCGCGGCCGCGCCGAGGGTGCCCTCGCCGCCGATCACCACCAGGCCGTCGACCTCCAGGTCCCGGAAGTTCTCACGGACCCGGTCGATCCCTCCCTGCGAGTAGGGGTTCATGCCGGAGCTGCCCAGGATCGTCCCGCCCCGGTACAGGATCCCGCCCACGGACTCCTCCGTGAGTGGACGGACGTCCGCCTCGATGACCCCCCGCCAACCGTCCCTGAAGCCCAGGACCTCCCACCCCAGGTCCCCCCTCGCCTTGCGGACGACGGCGCGGATCGCCGCGTTCAAGCCGGGACAGTCTCCGCCGCCCGTCAGGATGCCGATTCGCTTGGCCAGGGATGCACCCTCCATCAACCGGGCTGAGGTTCGAGCCTGTTGCCCATCCGGTCGAGTCGATTCTAGGCTGGGGGCGGGCCACCGGCCCACGGAGGAGGAGACGACACGGCACGCAGAGCGCGGGGAAGAGCGATCGCGGCGATCGCTGCGCTGTCCATCCTGGCGGCCATGTCGCCGGCCCACGCGGGGTCGATCGATCAACGACTCTCGACGGCTCGGGGCGAGCGGCGGGCGGCCCTGGCGCGCCTGCGGACCCTGCACGCCGAGCTTCGCGACCTGCTGACCAGGTACGCCCGTCTGGAACGCCGGGCCGGGCGTGCCTCCCTCCGGCTGGTCGATGCCTCCCGGGCCGTGCAGGAAGC
>DASQQQ010000172.1:0-10820 GCA_035643355.1 Actinomycetota bacterium
GGTCTGGTACATCACCCCCGTTCCGGACGCGAAGGCGATCATCGCCAACCAGCTGGACGACCCTGCCGTGGCCCACAGTCAGCTGGTCTTCCCGAGCAACGCCACGTACCAGAAGGCGCACGACTACTACACGTTCAAGAACTTCCAGGACGAGCAGCAGTGGAACGACATCTTCCAGCCAATCATCGAGGGCTGAGCGCCAGGAAGGCTCCCTTCGGTCGACGGCTGGCCCCGTACCTGCTGAGCGCGCCCGGCGGGATCTGGCTCCTGGTCTTCTTCGTGATCCCGTTCTTCGTGATGTTCTCCGTCTCGCTGCAGACCGGGAACATCGACATCGGGTTCACGCTCACGTGGCACATCGCCGAGTACTGGCAGGCCGTCACCCTGTACCACGCCTTCATCGTGCGATCGCTCTGGTACGCGAGCGTGGTGACCGTGCTGACCCTGATCGTGGGCTACCCGGTGGCCTACTGGATCGCGTTTCACGCCGGGCGCCGGAAGACCACGTACCTGTTCCTGCTCCTGCTGCCGTTCTTCGTCTCCTTCGTGATCCGCACGCTCTCGTGGGGCTTCATCCTCGCGGACCAGGGCGTGGTGCTGGGCACGCTGAAGCGGGTGCACATCCTGCCACAGGACTTCCACGTGATCGCCACCTCCACGGCGGTGATCGCGGGGATCGCCTACAACTCCCTGCCCTTCACGGTGCTCCCGCTCTACGTGTCCCTGGAGAAGATCGATCGCTCCGTGCTCGAAGCGGCACATGATCTGTACGCGAACAACGTCGCCGTGTTCCGCAAGGTGATCCTCCCGCTCACCGTCCCGGGGATCTTCGCGGCCTTCCTGCTCACGTTCATCCCGGCCGCCGGCGACTACGTGAACGCGACCATCCTGGGGAGCACCGGCACCCGGATGGTGGGCAACATCATCCAGGACCTGTACCTGGGCAGCGCCTTCAACTACCCGATGGCGTCGGCCCTCTCGTTCATCCTGATGGCCATCCTGCTGGTGGGGATCCTCGCCTACGCGCGGCTGCTCGGCACGCGCAGCATCGAGGAGTTCATCTGATGGCGATCGCCGAAGGTCCCATCGCGCTCGGCGAGGCGCAGGAGCAACGGCCGGAACTGGAGCCGCTGCGGCCTCCCAACCGGCGGTGGACGCGGTTCATCCTGCCCGCCTTCACCAAGCTCGTGATGATCTACCTGCTGGTGCCGATCGCCATCATGATCCTGTACACGTTCAACAAGACCCTGGGGGGCACCCCGAAGGTCACCTTCCGCTGGAACGGCTTCACCACCGAGTGGTACCGCCAGTTGCTGGGGGTCCCCGATCTGACGGCGGCCCTGAAGAACTCGATCCTGATCGCGTTCACCAGCACGGTCGTGGCCACCGCCCTGGGCACGCTCATGGCTCTCGCCCTGGTGCGGTACCGGTACCGGGGCCAGACCGCCACGGACTTCGTGATGTTCCTGAACATCTCCCAGCCCGAGGTGGTGATGGGGGCGGCGCTGTTGTCCCTGTTCGTCACCATCAACTTCCCGCGAGGGCTCCTGTCGATCTTCATCGCGCACGTCATGTTCAACATCCCGATCGTGGCGGTGACCGTCCGGGCGCGGCTGGCCGGCTACGACACCACGATCGAGGACGCCGCCAGGGACCTGTACGCCGATGCCCTGAGGACGTTCACCAAGGTGACCCTGCCGTTGATCTGGCCGGGGATCCTGGCCGGGGCCCTGCTGGCGTTCGCCCTGTCGATCGACGACTTCGTGGTCACCCAGTTCGTGGCCGGCACCACCGTGACCTTCCCGCTGTGGGTCTTCGGCGCGGTCAAGGTCGGCATCCCGCCGCAGGTCTTCGTGTGGGGCACGCTGATCTTCGCGGTGGGGGTGGTGGTGGCGCTCTTCAACGTGATCCTGCAGCAGCGGAAGCAGCCGGGCTGAGCCTCAACCTGCGGAGGGCTCGGGGAGGCCGGCATCCTCCCTCAGCGCTCGGGCCACCGCTTCGCGGACCGCCGCCCGCCGGGTCAGGTCCCGCCCCGGGTCCACCGATACCTCCACGAACCACACGCCGCCCCCCCGGTGCGCCTCGAGCACGGCGGGGGTGAGATCCACCGCCCGCTCCACCCGGACGTGCCGAGCGCCGGCGGCCCGGGCCACCGCCCCCAGATCGAGGCGGTGCGGCGTGGTGAACAGTTCCTCCAGCTCCTCCGAGGGCAGCCGGCGCTGGGCCAGCGAGGAGAAGATCGCTCCCCCCCCGTTGTTCGGGATCACCAAGACGGCATCGTGGCCTCGACGGGCGCTCCACAGCAGCGAACCCACATCGTGCACCAGCGTGAGGTCGCCGAGCAGCGCGAAGGTCGGCCTCCCCGCCACGCCCGCCCCCAGCACCGTGGAGACGAACCCGTCGATCCCGCTGGCTCCCCGGTTCGCCAGCACCCGGAGCCCATCGCGGGGACGCATGAACGCATCGAGATCGCGCACCGGCATGCTCGACCCCACACACAGGAGCGATCCTTGGGGGAGCGCCTCGGCCAGGTCCCGCGCGATCCGGCCCTCGAAGGGCTCCTCCCAGCCACCCAGGAGCGCGTCCACCGCCTCCCCTGTCCGCTGGTCCCCCTCCCGCCAGTGGGCCAGCCACCCGTCCCCAGCGCGGCGGCTCATGCGTCCGGTCAGCTCGCGCGCGACCAGGTTCGGGTCGGCCACCAGGCGCAGGTCGGCCCGCCGACCCGGGTCGGCCACCAGGTCGTCGGGGTCCACGATCACCAGGCGCTCGGTCTCCGAGGTCAGCGCCTGGGCCGCCCGGGACGTCGGTGCCGCTCCCAACTGGAGAACCAGCTCCGGCCGATGCTCCGCCCGGAAGCGCTGGTCGGCCACCAGCAGCTGGCCGGCGTCGAGCGTTCCGGGGACCCGAAGGCCTGACGTCGGCTCGGCGATCACCGGCCACCCGAGCGCATCCGCCGCATCGAGGACCCCGCCGGCGGCGACCCGCAGGGATCCGGCGTACACGAGGCCACGCTCGACCCCGCCGCTCGTCAGCTCGGCCAGGCGACGGAGGTCCTCCGACCTCGGCCGCGGCGGGGCCGCGGCCGGTAGGGGGGTCGATCCGGCCGGGACGCGCTCGGTCGGATCCGGCACGGCCACGGGCAGGAGCGGCTCACGGAAGGGCAGGTTCACGTGCACGGGGCCGGGTGGATGGTGGCCGAAGCTCCGCGCCGCCGCCTCCACCGCCAGGCTCCGCCAGCCCTCCAGATCGTCGGCCGCTTCGGGTACGGGAGCGTCGATGGACCAACGCACGTACCGACCGTAGAGCTCGATCTGGTCGATGGTCTGGTTCGCGCCCACGCCTCGGAGCTCCGGAGGCCGGTCCGCCGTGAGCAGGAGCAACGGCGTCCGAGACATCGACGCCTCCACCACCGCCGGCAGGAGCTCGGCGGCCGCGGTGCCGCTGGTGCAGGCCACCGCCGCTGGCAGCCCGGTGGCCTTGCCCACGCCGAGCGCGAAGAAGGCCGAGGCCCGCTCGTCCAGGTGGACGTGGACCTGGATCCTCGGCTCGCGCCAGAGGGCCAGGGCCAGGGGCGTCGAACGGGAGCCGGGGGAAACGCAGGCGTGCCGGACGCCGGTCCAGGCGAGCGCGCTCGCGACCGCCCGCATACGTGCGAACGCGACGTCCCCCTCACTCACGCGGCCGTGACCCCCGCGATCCAGAGTCCGAGCGCCAGCAGCGCACCGAAGGCGGCCTGCACCGACGCGGTGCCCACCAGGACCTCGACCAGCTCGCCTCCCCGCGCCCGCCCCACCAGCTCCATGGGCCGGATCGCCACCACCCATGCCGCCAACGACAGGAGGGCCCACTGGGAGAGACCCGCTCCCGAAGCCACGATGCCCGCGATCACCCCGGTCACCGCCACCGCGAAGGCCAGGACCACCACGGCCCGGTACAGGACGCGGGTCCGGCGATCCCCCAATCGGACCGCCAGCGTGCGCTTGCCGGTGGCCTCGTCGGTGGGGATGTCGCGCAGGTTGTTGGCCACCAGGATCGCCACCGCCAGCAGTCCCATCACCACCGACGCCCACCAGGCGGCGGCCGGCACGCGCTCGGCCTGCACGTAGGCCGTGCCGGCGGTAGCCATCAGACCGAAGAACAGGAAGACCATGACCTCGCCCAGACCGAGGCCGGCGTAGGGCCGCGGCCCGCCCGAGTACAGCCACAGCGCCACCATGGCCAGGGCGCCGACGGGGATCAGCCACAGCGACGTGGCCACGGCCAGGGCGAGCCCCGCCACGCCGGCCACCCCGATGCAGGCCAGGGCGGCCGCCGCCACCGAGGCCGGAGCGGCCATCCCCGAGGAGGTCAACCTCGGCGGTCCGGTGCGGTGCTCGGTGTCGATCCCCCGCACGCCGTCGTGGTAGTCGTTGGCGTAGTTCACGCCGATCTGCAGCCCGAGGGCAACCAGCAGGGCGGCGCCGAACCGCCACCAGGAGGCCCGACCGGCCGCCGCCGTCCCCACGATCACCGGCATGACGCCGGCGGCGAGCGTTCGAGGGCGTGCGCCGTGCCACCAGACGGCCAGGCGGCTCGCGGCCATCGCGGTCACGGCCGCTTGGGGAACCTCGAGAAGTCCGGGGGGCGCTTCTCCAGGTAGGCGTCGCGACCTTCCTGGGCCTCGTCGGACAGGTAGAACAGGAGCGTCGAGTCGCCCGCGAGCTGCTGGATCCCGGCCAGGCCGTCGGTCCACGCGTGCATCCCGCCCTTGATCATCCTCAGCGCCAGGGGACTCATCTGCAGGATCCGACGGCACACCCGCACCGTCTCCTCCTCCAGCGTCTCCAGGGGGACCACCCGGTTGACCAACCCCCACTGCAGCGCCGTCTGGGCGTCGTACTGCTCGCACAGGAACCAGATCTCCTTGGCCCGCTTCAAGCCGATCGTGGCGGCGAGGAGACCGCTCCCGTACCCGGCATCGAACGACCCCACCTTGGGACCGGTCTGGCCGAACTTCGCGTTGTCGGCGGCGATGGTGAGATCGCACACGAGGTGGAGCACGTGGCCGCCACCGATCGCGTACCCAGCCACCATCGCGATCACCGGCTTGGGTAGCCGACGGATCTGGATCTGCAGGTCCAGGACGTTCAGGCGGCCGATCCCCCGGGGGTCCTTGTAGCCATCGTCGCCCCGAACCCGCTGGTCCCCACCCGAGCAGAAGGCCAAGGGCCCTTCCCCGGTGAGGACGATCACGCCGATGGTCGGGTCGTCGCGAGCTGCCTCGAAGCCCCGCGAGAGCTCGAACAGCGTGGTGGGGCGGAACGCGTTGCGCACCTCCGGACGATCGATCGTGATCTTGGCGATGCCCCCCGCGCTCTCGTAGCGGATGTCCTGGTACTCACCCGACCGCTGCCAATCCATCAGACCGATCACTCCTAGAGCGTTGACTCGAACGGTTAGGCTAGCCTATCTCAGGTGGCGCGGAGCGGGAACGTCGGGGTCGGGCCGGGCGACGTCGTGGCGGTGGAGATGCCTCTCGGGTCCGCGTGGCCGGGGCTGGTGGAGGCGGTCTGGGGCGCCGGTGCGGCGCTCATGCCGGTCGACCACCGCCTGCCACCCCCGGCGCGCGACCGTCTGCTGGCCGCCGCCCGCCCCACGGTCCGAGTCGACCCCACCGGATGGCACCGGCTCGCCCAGGGGAGCCCCGTGGATGATGCGGTGACCCTGGTCGTGGCCACCTCCGGCACATCGGGGGCGCAGAAGCTGGCGCTGTTCACACGGCAGGCCGTGGAGGCCGCCGTGCTGGCCTCGGCGCAGGCCCTCGGTGCCGCCCGGGACGACGGCTGGCTGGCCTGCCTCCCCCCGGCGCACATCGGCGGGCTGCTGGTGGTGCTCCGGGCCTCGATCCTGGGTGCACCGCTCGTGTGCCTTCCGGCGTTCGACGCGGCCCAGGTGGCGGCTGCCACCTCCAGCCGGTTCACCTCGCTCGTGCCGCTCATGCTCCGGCGCCTGCTGGATGCGGAGGCCCGGCTGGGGCATCTCCGAGCGATCCTGGTGGGCGCTGGCGGGATGGACGCCGGCCTGCGCGAACGCGCTGGGGCCGCCGGGGTCACGGCCGTTCAGACCTATGGTCTCACCGAGAGCTGCGGCGGGGTGGTCTACGATGGTCTCCCCCTCCCCGGCATCCGCCTCAGGATCGATCCCGAGACCTCCGCCATCGAGCTCGCCGGGCCCACCCTCATGCTGGAGTACCGCTTCGACGAGCGAGCGACCGCTGCCGCCTTCACACCAGACGGTTGGCTGCGAACGGCGGACGGGGGCCGGCTGGAGCGGGACGGGCGGCTGCACCCGCTGGGACGGCTTGACGAGCGGATCGACACCGGGGGCGAGCGGGTGTGGCCCGACGAGGTGGAGGGCGCCCTCCGAGGGCACCCCAGGATCGTCGAGGTCGCCGTGGTCGGCAGGCCCGATCGCGAATGGGGCGAGCGGGTCGTGGCGTTCGTCGTGCCGACCGATCCGGCCGATCCCCCGAGCCTGGACGAGATCCGCGGCCACGTGTCCCTCTCGCTGCCTCGGTACATGGCGCCTCGCCAGCTCGTCCTGAGGCGCGGCCCGCTCCCCCGCTCGGCATCGGGCAAGGTCCGTCGCGGGGACCTGGCTTGAGCACCCCGCCGTGGGCCACGGATGCGGCACGGGAGGCGTCGGCGGCCGCGTGGAAGGAATAGGGAGCGGTTATGAGCTATGGGAGAATGGAGACGATCGTGGCCGACGTACGCAACGTGATCATCCTGGGCTCGGGTCCCGCCGGCTACACGGCCGCGCTGTACGCGGGGCGCGCCGACCTGGAGCCGTTGGTGCTCAAGGGGCTGGACGCCGGCGGGCAGCTCATGCTCACTACCGAGGTCGAGAACTACCCGGGGTTCCCCGACGCCGTCCTCGGTCCGGAGCTGATGGAGGCCATGGAGAAACAGGCGGCCCGGTTCGGGACCGAACTGCTGCACCAGACCGCCACCCGCGTGGACCTGTCGCACTGGCCCTTCTCGGTGTGGGCCGGCGACCAGGAGTGGTCGGCCCGGTCCCTGATCGCGGCCACCGGGGCCAGCGCCAAGTGGCTCGGCGTGCCGGGCGAGGAGCGGCTCCGGGGACGCGGCGTGTCCGCCTGCGCCACCTGCGACGGCTTCTTCTTCCGGGACCGGGAGCTCGTCGTCGTGGGCGGCGGCGACACCGCGATGGAGGAGGCCACCTTCCTCACGAAGTTCGCCTCCAAGGTATCGATCGTGCACCGGCGTGACGAGTTCCGGGCCTCGAAGATCATGCAGGAGCGGGCCCTCGTCAACCCCAAGATCTCCGTGATCTGGGACAGCGTGGTCGACGAGATCCTGGGCCAGGATGCGGTCACCGGCGTGCGGCTGCGCAACGTGAAGACCGGCGAGACGTCCGAGCCACCGACCGACGGGGTGTTCATGGCCATCGGGCACACGCCGAACACCTCGCTGTTCGAGGGTCAGTTGGAGCTGTCGAACGGGTACATCGTGGTACAGGAGCCCACCACCAGGACCAGCGTGCAGGGCGTGTTCGCGGCGGGCGACGTCACCGACGTGATCTACCGTCAGGCGGTGACGGCGGCCGGACAGGGCTGCAAGGCGGCCATCGATGCCGAGCGCTTCCTCCTCGAGCACGAGGGCACCTGAGGACGGCGAGCCGGGCACGACCGCGGGCCCGGGAACGCGGTGGCCGCGCGGAGCATCGTGAGGCAACGCCGACGGCCGGATGCGGCCGGAGGGACGAGAGGCGACAGAAAGGATCGAACGTGGGGCTGATGGGCGATGTGACGGACCAGGACTTCGACAGCAGGGTGCTGGGTTCCAGCACCCCCGTGCTCGTGGACTTCTGGGCGGAGTGGTGCGTTCCCTGCCACATGGTCTCTCCCGTGGTGGAGGAGATCGGCCGGGAGAAGGACGATGCGCTCCAGGTTGTGAAGCTCAACATCGACGAGAACCCTGAGATCACGCGCCGCTACGGCATCATGAGCATCCCCACCCTGATGCTCTTCGTGAGCGGTCAGGAGCGCGCCCGCCTGGTCGGGGCTCGGGGCAAGGACGCCCTGCTTCGAGAGATCGATCCGCACATCGCGGCCTGACACGCGCCGGGGCCGTGCTCCCCGGTTGCCGCGGACCGGCGGTCCTACCGATACTCCACGCGTGAAGATCATCCGACGTGGTGATGCCGGCGAGGCCGTGCGCGACATCCAGCACCGGCTCCTGGACCTCGGCCTCCGGATCGAGCCCGGTGAGCTGGAGGGCCGGTTCGGCCCGGCCACCGAGCAGGCGATCCGGGATTTCCAGGCCTCCCGCGGGCTCCCCGCCGACGGGCTGGTCGGGCCCGACACCTGGGGCCAATTGGTCGAGGCCGGGTACCGGCTGGGGGATCGGGTCCTGTACCTGCGCTCCCCGGCCTTCCGAGGCGACGACGTTCGGGAGCTCCAGCGGCGGCTGAACGCGCTCGGCTTCGATGCCGGGCGCGAGGACGGCATCCTGGGCACGGCCACCCAGGTCGCCGTGGTCGAGTTCCAGCGCAACGTTGGCGAGCAGCCCGACGGCATCGTGGCCATGGGCACCGTGGACGCCCTTCGCCGGGTCCGCTCGAGCGTCGGCAGCACCAGCCGGGCGCTGGTCCGGGAGGCGGAAGCGATGCGGCGGATGGCCCGGGCCCTCTCGGGCTGCCGGGTGGCCGTCGACCCCGGCCACGGTCCGGACGAGCCCGGGTACACGAGCCGGACCGGGATGGCGGAGGGTGAGCTCACCCTGCCGATCGCCGAGGTCCTGTGCGAGGAGCTCGCCGCTCGGGGAGCGATCCCCTTCCTGCTCCGCCCCGCTCACGAGGACCCGGCGCCGAGCGAGCGGGCGCACGACGCCAACGACCTGAACGCCGACGTGTGCGTCTCGATCCATCTGGGCGGTGCCGATCCTGGCGCGCAGGGACCGGTCTGCTCCTACTTCGGCACCACCGACACCTACTCCCCCGCCGGGCAGCGCCTGGCCGAGATCGTCACCGAGGCGCTGGCCGACGTCGGGATCGGCCCCGGCACCACGCAGCGCCTGGCGGTGGCCATGCTCCGCGAGACGCGCATGCCGGCGGTGCAGGTCGAGCCATGCGCCCTCACCGATCCCGCCAGCGAACCCCTGATCACCGACCCCTCCTGGCGGCGCCGGGTCGCCGTCGCCCTGGCAGATGCGGTGCAGCGCTTCGTGGAGGGAGCCGGTGCCCAGGCCGCCACCGGCGCGGCCTCAGCGCGCGTCGGCCCGTCCCCGCTCCCGTGAGCTGCTGACGGCCGCACGCCCGGCCAGCACGATCATCACCAGCCCCAGGAGCCCGCCGAGGAGGAGCGCACGGCCGGCGCTCTCCACCTCGGCCCTCGAGATGGCCCTCGACGGGGCGCCTCTCCGCATCCGCCGGTGGCTCGCTACCCCGGCTCCGGCACCTCCTCGGGTGCGACCCTCACCCACTGGCTCGGTCCAGCTTGTCAGGACGCACCATGGAAGGATTGTAGGAGGCTCGATCCACCGACCATGCGGAGGCGACATGCGGTTCTGTCTGATGATCGAGGGTCAAGAAGGCCCCACCTGGCAGCAGTGGCTCGACCTGGCCGCCGCGTGCGAGCGGCTGGGTTTCGAGGCGCTGTTCTCCTCGGATCACTACTACTCGGTGATGGATGCTCCCGGCCGCGGGTCCCACGATGCCTGGACCCTCCTGGCCGGCCTGGCCGCACGCACGGAGCACCTCCGGCTCGGCACCCTGGTCTCTCCCGTCACCTTCCGGTTGCCGACCGTGCTCGCGAAGGTGGCCACCACGGTGGACCAGATCTCCGCAGGGCGGGTCGAGCTCGGCATGGGCGCCGGGTGGTGGGAGGAGGAACACCGCACCCACGGCTTCCCCTTCCCCCCGGCCGGACAGCGCATGGAGATGCTGGCGGAGCAGTTGCAGATCGTCCACGGTCTGTTCTCCGAGGACCCGTTCACCTTCCAGGGCCGGCACTACCAGCTCGAGCGGTGCACGTTCCTGCACAAGCCCGTGCAGCATCCCCACCCCCCCATCATCGTGGGGGGCACGGGCGGGCCGCTCATGGCATCGCTCGTGGCCCGGTGGGCGGACGAGTTCAACACCGTGGGCGGTACCCCGGACGAGGTGCGCACCAGGTTCGAGCGCGTGCGCCAAGCCGTCACCGACCGTGGCCGCGACCAGTCGGAGGTCGTCACCTCCTTCATGACGTGGTTCTACGTGGGCGAGGACGAGGCCGCCTTCCGGGCCAACGTGGAGCGGGCTCGGGCCCGCGATCCCAAGGCGGGCGACTTCGATGCCTACCTCGCCGAGCTGCAACGCGACTGCATCACCGGCACCCCCGAACGCGCCGCGGAGCGCCTGTCCGAGTACGCCGCCGCCGGCGTCCAGCGCGTGATGTTGAACCACGAGCTGTACGAGGACGTGGGCGCGCTCGAGCTGCTGGCCGAGGAGGTCTTCCCCCGGGTGGAGGGCTAGGGGCGGGGGGCCGAGGCCCGCACGTCGCGTTCGGCGGCCGAGGCGGTGACCTCGAGGAAGCCGGGGATCCGGACGGGGAAGTCCACCCCGCCCGGCCTGGAGCGCTGGTCCTCGAACCGCCGACGGAGGTCCTCGCGGAGGGCCGCTCCGCTCAGGCCCCGGACCACTGCCTCGGCTGCCCGGTCCAGGACCCAGCGCAGATGCCGCTCCACGGGATCGGTGTTCCGGGGCAGCATGGGTCCCGCTGGACCGTGGCCGGGGAGGCACCGCCCGGCCCCCGCCTCCCGGATCCGCTCCATGGCGCG
>DASQQQ010000173.1:0-3809 GCA_035643355.1 Actinomycetota bacterium
CTTCGAGCGGCAGATCAAAGCTCTGCGGAAGTCGAACAATCCCACCGCCCCACAGCAGATCGCCTCCCTCCGGGGCGAGATCGGCTCCCGGACCAGTCAGAAGCAGCTGCTTCCCGGCCTGATCGTGATCCAGGAGCCGCGGGCCGTCCCGGTGGTGACCACCGGGTTCCAGCCGCCGTCGAGCCGCACCACGCGCGTGCTGATCGCGGCCGCGATCGGGCTCCTGGCCGGCCTCATCCTGGCGCTCGCCCTGGAGCGGTTCGACACCAAGATCCGGACCCGGCAGGCGGCCGAGCAGCACTTCGGGTACCCGGTGCTCGCGGAGATCCCGGTCTTCCGCCGGAAGGATCGCAAGGGCTTGCCCGTGGCGAGCCGGCCGGCCGGCGCGGCGGCCGATGCCTTCCGGCTGCTCACGGTGGGGGTGGCGGCCGGGCCCCCCGCCGGCGGCGACGGGCACCCCAGGGAGCGCACGCTCGAGCGCTCGCCCGTGCCGAAGACCGTCCTGGTGACCAGCGCGGGGCCCGCCGACGGCAAGAGCACCGTGGCCGCGAACCTGGCCGCCGCGTTCGGCGAGCAGGGCAAACGGGTGATGGTCCTGTCCTGCGACATGCGACGACCCTCGATCCACCGCCGCTTCGGGTTGCCGGTGGGACCGGGCCTGAGCGACGCGATCGTCTCCGCCAACGGCCAGCTGGAGCTGGGGCCCTGGAAGACCAGGGTCCGCAACGTCCTGGTGGTCCCCAGCGGCCTGGTGGACGAGAACCCGGGCGAGCTCTTGGGGTCCCGGCGGATGCATGCGGCGCTGGAGGAGGCCGCGTCCGAGGCCGATGTGGTGATCCTGGACTCGTCCCCCGTGCTGGTGGCCAACGACGTGACCTCGTTGCTGGCCCAGGTGGACTCGGTGGTACTGGTGGCCAGGGCGAACAAGACCCGCGCGGACCTGGCCGAGCGCACCGGCGAGATCCTGCGGCGCGCAGGCGCCCCGGTGGTGGGGCTGGCGTTCAACGGCACCCGGGAGATCAACCTCCCCACCAGCTACCGCCGCTATTACAAGCACGCCCGGGGACCGGTCCGGCTGTGAACGAGGGATGGGGACGAGGGTGAGGGGTAGGGGATTTCCCCGTCTTCCGCGTCACCGCCCGCGTGCATACGCTCTAACGTCAGGAGGGGTGTATGCTCTCCTCGCCTGAGGAGATCGTCCGGGCGCTGGTCACCTACACGGACTGGTGGCAGCCCACGACGGCTTCGATCTTCCGGGTGGGTGGCCGTCGCAACGGTTCCTCCTCCGACGGGCTCCACGCGGGGCTGCTGGAGACGCTCTCCGAGCGCGAAGAGCTGTGCCGGCGGATGCAGCAGATCGATCCTCGCGATCGCCACCTGCTCTACCTCTGGTACCTGAAGCAGTTGCCCGCACACGAGATCGCCCACGAGATCCGGATCAGCCGCCGCCAGTGCTTCCGCCGCCGTGCTGCAGCGGTCCGCGAGCTGATCGAGCTCGGCGATCCGGACCGAGCTCGGACCGTGGAGAACTGAGCCTTCCGTCGCCCGCCAGACCGTCAAGGGGGAGAAGCCTTGCGCTCCACCGCAGATCTTCGCCGCGCCATCTTGTCCAGGGACTCGTGCGTGGCGGTGATCGGCCAGGGCTACGTTGGGCTGTCGCTGGCCTGTGCCGCCGCCGAGGCCGGCTTTCGGGTGACCGGCGTGGACGTGGACGCCTCGCGTGTCGAGCACCTGTCGAGGGGTCGAGCGGCCGTGGCCGGCGTGGAGCAGGCGGCGCTCTCGGCGGCGGTCGCGACCGGCCGCCTGTCGTTCACCACCTCTGCCCGGGTCGTCCGCGATTGCCGGCTGGTGTTGGTCTGCGTGCCCACGCCGCTGCGCGAGGGCATGCCGGACCTGTCCTTCGTGGATCAGGCATGTCAGGACGTGGCCGAGCACCTGGCGCCCGGGTCGCTGGTCGTGCTGGAGTCCACGACCTACCCGGGGACCACCGAGGAGCGGGTGCGTCCCATCCTGGAGCGGCCGGGGCTGGTGGCGGGGCACGACTTCCTGCTGGCCTACTCGCCGGAGCGGATCGATCCGGGCGGCAGCGAGTTCTCCTTCCGGCGGGTGCCCCGGGTGGTGGGCGGGGTCAACCCCGAGGCCACTGGGATGGCGGTCCTGTTCTACGAGCAGCTGGTGGACAAGGTGATGAGCGTGAGCTCGGCTCGCGCCGCCGAGCTGGCCAAGCTGCTGGAGAACACGTTCCGGCACGTGAACATCGCCCTGGTCAACGAGATGGCCATGCTCTGCCACGAGGTGGGGATCGACGTGTGGGAGGTGATCGAGGCGGCGGCCACCAAGCCGTTCGGGTTCATGCGGTTCTCGCCCGGGCCGGGCGTGGGCGGGCACTGCATCCCGCTCGATCCCACGTACCTGGCGTGGCAGGTGCGCCGCGACGCCGGCCACCAGTTCCGGGTGCTGGAGGAGGCGGAGGACATCAACGCGCAGATGCCGGCGTGGGTGGCCGCCAGGATCGGCGAGGTCCTGAACGACCGCGGCAAGCCGGTGAAGGAGGCGGGGATCCTGGTGCTGGGGGCCGCCTACAAGCCCGACGTGGGCGACGTCCGCGAGTCCCCGTCGATCCGGGTGATGAACCACCTGTACCGGCGGGGGGCGCGGATCTCCTACCACGATCCGTACATCGATCAGATCGCGATGAACGGCGGCCGCTTGCACTGCACCGAACTGACCACCCAGCGGGTCCAGCGCTCGGACCTGGTGGCGCTGCTGACCCCCCATGCCGCGTACGACCTGGACTGGCTGGCCGAGCACGCCCAGGTCCTGTTCGACGCCCGCAACGCCTACCGGACGCCGTGCCCGGAGAACGTGGTGCGCCTGTGAGCGGCGTGGTGCGCTTCCGGCGATCGCCGCAGGCACTGTGGAGGAGGGTGGGTGCCGGCTACGTGGTCGGCACCAAGGAGGACGCCGAGGTGCACGAGCTCCTGGGCGGCGCGGCGGCGGTCTGGGACGGGCTGGCCATCGCCCGAAGCCGGAGCGGGTTGGTGGCGGAGCTGGGATCGATACACGGGGTGGAGCCCGAGGAGATCCGGGACCAGGTGGAGGAGGTGCTCGAACGGCTCCTCGAGCTGGGAGTGATCGAGCAGGTGGTCGAGATGGGCGTGGAACTCGGCGAGGTGGTGCAGATCGATGCCTGAGGCCGCTCTCGAGGCGATGCGCCGGATCGCGGCGTTCGGCCTGCCGGGAACCCCCACACCGGAGCCGTTCGCGCCGACGGAGCGAGAGTGGTCCTCGCTCTTGTCGCGGATCCAGTGGGAGCGGATGAGCGGCCTGGCCGTCGAGAGCGCCGCGGACGGCTGGCTGAACCTCACCGACGGGCAGGCCTCGGAGCTCTTGAACCTTCATCGCGCGGCCATGGCCTGGAGCCTGGGGGTCGAGCGGAAGCTGCTCGTCCTGGCCGAGGCGTTCGAGGTCGAGGGCATCGCCTTCGCGGTGCTGAAGGGCGCGTCGGTGGCCCACACCGCCTACGCGGAGCCGTGTCTACGGTCCTTCGCCGACCTGGACCTGCTGGTGCGGACCCAGGACTACGAGCGCGCCTGCCGGCTCCTCGGCGCGCTGGGGCACGTGCGCCAGCGGCCCGAACCGCGGCCCGGGTGGGAGGCCCGGTTCGGCAAGGCCAGCGTCCACAAGCACCCGCAGGACCGGATCGAGGTCGACCTGCACCGAACGCTGGTGCTGGGCCCGTTCGGGTTGTGGATCGACCCAGAGGAGCTGTTGGACCGGCGGGTGACGTTCGAGCTCGGCGGTCGGAC
>DASQQQ010000174.1:0-2667 GCA_035643355.1 Actinomycetota bacterium
GGAGAGCGGGCCCCTTCCCGGAAGGATCCGGGCGGGGGCCCGTTCTTGTTGTGAGTTCCGGGGCCGGTCCACCGGCCCTCTTGCAGGCGGATGACGCTACCGTATACTGGTTAACGCCAGGCCAGGCCCACCCGGAGAGGACGTCATGCCCCAGCGGGGGACCCTGCCACACAGGTTGGCGGCGGTTTGGTTCGCCGACATCGTCGGCTACGGCCGGCTCGCGTCCCGCAACGAGAACGAAGCGCTCGAGATCGTCCGGCTGTTCCAGCGAACGTGCCGTGACGTCGTGCGCCGGTACGACGGCCGCGTCGTCAAGTTCACCGGCGACGGGGCCCTGGCCGAATTCCACAGCACCGAGTCCGCCGTACGGGCGGCCTGTGGGCTCGAGTCGGCCGTGCGAGCCCGGGCCGAAGCCGGCGGGCTCACCCAGCCCCAGCTCCACATAGGTCTCCACGTCGGCGAGATCGCCAGCGCCCCCGACGGTGACCTCTATGGAGAAGGGCTGAACCTGGCTTCGCGGCTCGAGGGCCTGGCCGGGCCCGGACAGGTCCTCGTCAGCGAGGACGTGCGCCGTCAGCTCCACCAGCGCCCCGAGTTTCGCTTCATCCCCCTGGGTGAGCGCGAGATCCCGGACTCGGACGAACCCATCGCCGTGTACTGCGTGGTGGAGCGCTCGGGCGCCGCAGCGCTCCCGGTGTTACCGGACGTCGCGCCGGGTCCCTGGCGATCGCTGCACCGGGAGCTCGCTCGTCGGGGGGTCTACAGGGCCGCCGTGATCCACCTGATCGTGGCCGGCGTTGCCATGGCCGCGGCGGTCGCCGTTCTGGATCGAGCGCAAGCGCCGAGTTGGGCCGCTCGAGCCGTGGCGCTGCTGGCGGTCCTCGGGTTCCCGGTCGTGCTGTGGCTGGCCTGGACGTACGAGATCGGCCGCGGCGGGCTGAGGCGCCACGAGCCGGGGACCCCGGACGAGGCGCCAGCGCGCCCGCTGCTCGCGTTCGTTGGCTTGATCCTGGTCGTGGCCCTGATCGCCGGTGCCATCGTCTTCGTCCAGCCGCCGCTCCGGGGCGAGCTCCCCGAGCTGCCGATGAACCGGATCGCGGTGCTCTACTTCGACGACCTCAGCCCGGACGGCCGTTTGCGGCACCTGGTGGACGGGCTCACCGAATCTCTCATCCACGATCTCTCCGGGGTCCCCGGTATCGAGGTCGTATCGCGGAACGGCGTGAAGCCGTTCGAGAACGCGAGCGTTCCGCCGGACAGCGTGGCCCGGGCCCTCGGGGCGGGAACGCTCGTTCAGGGCAGCGTGGACGAGTCCGATGGGCGTCTTCGAGTCCGGGTTCAGCTCATCGATGGTCGCAAAGGCACGGTTCTCGAGAGCGAGTCTCTGGAGCGGGCCCACGGGGACCTGTTCGCCCTGCAGGATGAGCTGACGGAACGGGTGGGAGGCTTCCTGCGCCGCCAGCTGGGCGCGGAGATCCGTCTCGTCGAGATGCGCGCCGAGACCGACAACGTGCGCGCCTGGGAGCTCGTCCATCAGGCCGAGGGCCTGAAGGATGAGGCCCAGCCGCTGGTCCAGGCCGGGGCCCTCGCCGAAGCGGGCCGTCTCTTCGAGCGGGCCGATTCGCTGCTCATCGAGGCCCACCACGTGGACTCCCTGTGGGTCCAGCCCGTCGTTCAACGCGGATGGCTGGCCTACGAGCGTTCGCGCTGGACGGAGAACAGCGACATGACGGCCTCCCTGCGCTGGAACGAGGAGGCCGCCCGGATTGCCGAGGCCGCTCTCCGGCTTGGCCCCGGTGATCCGGAGGCCCTCAACCTGCGCGGGAGCCTGCGCGTGTGGCGGGCCATCCAGGCCCCGGAGCGCGACCCCGCCGAGGCCGATGCCCAGCTCGATCGAGCCATCGAGGACCTCCGAGGCTCGATCGAGGCCGACCCCCGCCAGGCAGGGGCCTGGTCACGGCTGAGCTGGGGGCTGGCGGCGCGCGGCGACCGGCCGGGGGCCCGGGAGGCCGCCCGACGGGCCTACGAAGCCGACGCCTATCTGGACGAAGCGAACGAGATCATCTGGCGTGGTTTCTCGACATCGTACGACCTCGAGGAGGCCGACGAGGCGGAGCGCTGGTGCGAGGAGGGGAGACGGCGGTTCCCGGCCGACGCGACCTTCGTTTCGTGCCATATCTGGCTGCTGACCATGCCGGGGGCCTCCCCCCCGCCGGACAGCGTGTGGGCCCTGCTCGACGCCTACGACCGCCTTGTCCCGCCCCACGCGGTGGGTCGTCGCCGAACGGTGCGCATGGGCGTCGCCGCGGCTCTGGCCCGGGCTGGACTGGCCGACAGCGCGCTCGCAGTGGCCACCCGGGCGCGAGCGGGAGACAGCGACCTGGCCGGAGAGAGCGCCTATTTCGAGGCCTTCGTGCGAACGCTCGTCGGTCAGGAGGAGTCGGCCACGAGGCTCCTCGCGGATTACCTGCGGGCCAGCCCGGCTCAGCGCCACGAGGTCGCGGTCACCTGGTGGTTCGAGCCGCTTCACGACCGACCGGACTTCCAGGCGCTGGTCGGCGAGACCCGTCAGCCCGGCGGACCCTGACCGGCCCCCCCGGCCACAGCTGACACCGCCTCTACTCGGCGGTCGCGGTCCCGGCTGAATGCTGCACAGCCGCGAAGGGA
>DASQQQ010000175.1:0-4259 GCA_035643355.1 Actinomycetota bacterium
GCAGGCGGCCCGAGTCGAGCACGCCCGCCATCCCCACCACCCGCTCCTTCGGGAACCCGGAGACCTCCGCGGCCAGGTAGGTCATCTCGTCGAGCGGGTTCGTGACCACGATCAGGATCGCCTCGGGCGAGCCGGGCGCCACCTTCTCCACCACCTCGCGGACGACCCCCGCGTTCTTCCCCAACAGGTCCATCCGGCTCATCCCCGGCTGCCGCGGGAACCCCGCGGTGATCACCACGACGTCGGAGCCGGCCGTGTCCGCGTAGTCGTTGGTCCCGATGACGTGCGGCTCGAACCCCACGATCGGCGCCGACTGACGGATGTCTAGCGCGAGCCCCTGGGGGAGCCCTTCGATGATGTCGATCAGGACGACCTCGGCCAGGCCCCGCTGGACGAGCCGCATGGCCGTGGTCTGCCCGACGAACCCGCTTCCGACGACGGTGACGCGCATGGTCGATGCTCCTCGGTCCGGATGCGGCCCATCCTACTCACCGACCTCGAAGACCTGTCACGGCCCCTCTCGACGGCTCGTCAGGTAGGCGCCCAGGAGGACCAGGGCCGTTCCGATCAGCGAGATCGCGGCCACCGTCTCGTCCCGGAAGACGACGCCGAGGGCGATGGCCACCACCGGCAGGAGGTAGATCGAGACCGATCCCCGGGTGGCTCCCACCCGGCCCACGAGCGTCGTCATGGCCACGAACGCCCAGCCGGTGCCGAAGAACCCGAGGGCTCCCACCGCGAGCGCGCTGGTCCACAGGAGATCCGAGTCCGGGAGCGAGATGACCGCCGCCGGCGCGAGGAGCACCAGCGCCACCAGCTGGGCCCGGAACAGGACCGGGAGCGCCCCGTAGCGCTGCTGGAGCGGCACCGCGAGGTTGACGGCCACGCCGTAGCAGAGCACGGCCAGCAGGACCAGGGCAGCACCGAGCGCGGTGGCGTCTGCGCCCCGGGCCGCCGGCCACAGGACCCCCACCACCCCGACGAAGCCAACCGAGACCCCGACCAGCTGGCGAGCGGGCGGCGGGCGCCGCAGCAACACCGCAGCCGTGAGCGCCGCGAAGATCGGCACCGCCCCGTTGATCATCCCGGCCAGCGAGGAATCGATCCACCGCTGCCCGATGGGGAACAGCACCAAGGGGGCCGCCATCCAGACGGTCCCGAGCAGCGCCACGCGAGGCAGGTCGGCCCGTTCGACCGGCCGGCGCGACCCCGGCAGCAGCGAGAGCGTGAGCGCGCCGACCGCGACGCGACCGAACCCCACCAGGCCGGGGCCGAAGCCCTCGAGTCCGATCTCGATGAGCAGGAACGACGAACCCCACATGGCCGCGATGGCCACGAGCAGCGCCCACTCCTGCGGGCCGAACGCCTCGCGGCGCGTGCCGTGGGCCGTCTCGATCAGCGGACGTCGGCTCATCTGGGCCATCGGACCGCCAACGCGTGGGGATCCCTCACCGTGAGATCAGCTCCCCGATCACGGCCTCCCGGACCTCGGCCGTGGTGGCGGCGCTCGGGTCGTCCCGGATGGGCTTCAGGTCGGCGGTCACCTGGCCCCGCGCGATCACGGTGGCGACCGCCCCCTCCAGGCGATCGCCGGCCTCCCGCTCACCCAGGTGCCGGAGCATCATCGCCCCGGAGAGCATCAGCGCCATCGGGTTCGCCCGCCCGGTCCCGCGGTACCGGGGGGCGCTCCCGTGCTGCGCCTCGAAGACCGCGCAGTCGTCCCCCAGGTCCGCGCCGGGGGCCAGACCCAGGCCGCCGATCAGTCCCGCGCACAGGTCCGAGACGATGTCCCCGTAAAGGTTCGGCAGGACCAGGACGTCGAACGCCTGGGGCCGGCGGGCCAGCTGCATCGCGAGGTTGTCGATGATGCGGTCCTCGAAGCCGATCTCCGGGTGCTCGCCGGCGACCTGCCGGGCGGCCTCCAGGAACACCCCGTCGGAGAGCTTCATGATGTTGGCCTTGTGTCCGGCGGTGACCGCCCGCCGGCCGTGCGCCCGGGCGTAGGCGAAGGCGAACCGGGCGATCCGCGTGCTCGCGCCCATCGAGATGGCCTTGATCGACAGCCCGGAGTCCTGTCGGACGGGTCGGCCGGTCACCCGCTCGATGAACGCGATGAGCTCGGCCGCGTTCGGGCCCCCCTGCTCGAACTCGATCCCCGTGTAGCTGCCCTCCGTGTTCTCGCGGATCACGACCACGTCGACCCCCTCGTAGCGGGAGCGGACGCCGGGGAACGACCGGCACGGGCGGACCCCCGCGTACAGGTCCAGCGCCACCCGCAGCGCCACGTTCGCGCTGCGATGGGGTCCGTCGACCGGAGTGGTCAGGGGGCCCTTGAGCGCCACACCGTTGGCGCGGATCGACGCGAGCACCCGGTCGGGCAACGGCGCGCCTTCCCGTTCGGCCGCCTCGGCTCCCGCCTCCTGCACGTCCCACCGGACCCGGACGCCGGTGGCCTCGACGGTCCGGCGGGCCGCCTCCACGAGCTCGGGGCCGACCCCGTCGCCCGGGATCAGGGTGATGCGGTGCGTGCCCACGCGCTCCCTTCTGCGATGATGCGGCTGCGGCTGGACCCGGACCTATCACGAGGTCGAGATACCGTGATTGTGGTGGAATCAAGGTCCGGATGACATCCGAACCCGATGGGAGGGTGGGGTGACCGAGAAGGGCCTGCGGGAGATCGTCGCGGCACAGACCCGGCTGTCCGACATCGACGGGGAAGCCGGGCGCCTGTGGTACGTGGGGTACGCGATCGAGGACCTGGCCGCGAACGCCAGCTACGAGGAGACCGTGCACCTGTTGCACGAGCTCCGCCTGCCGACCCAGGCGGAGCTGGACGAGCTCACGGCGTTCCTGGTCGAGCAGCGGGAGCCCTCCCGGTTCATCGTCGACCTGATGCCCACGCTCGCCCAGCAGACCTCGCCCATGTCGATGCTTCGCACGAGCGTGTCCGCGGCCTCCGCGTACGACCCCGATGGGTGGGACAACTCGCCCGAGGCCAACCGACGCAAGGCCCTCCGGCTGATCTCCCGGACCCCGACCTTCCTCGCCATGTACCACCGCCTGCGGACGGGGCAGGAGATCGTGCCCCCGGATCCGAAGCTGTCGCAGGCCGCGAACTTCCTCTACATGCTCACCGGCCTCGAGCCCTCGCCGGAGGACGCCGACGTCCTGGACACCACGTTCACGCTCTACGCAGATCACACGATGAACGCGTCCACGTTCACGGCCAGGATCATCGCCTCCACGCTCGCCGACATGCACTCGGCGATCAGCGGAGCGATCGCCGCGCTGAAGGGGCCCCTGCACGGCGGCGCGAACGAGGAGGCCATGAAGATGCTCGAGGAGGTGGCCGACCCCGCCAACGCAGAGCTGTACGTCCACGATCGCCTCGCGCGCAAGGAGAAGATCATGGGCTTCGGCCACGCCGTCTACCGGACCATGGACCCACGGGCCAGGATCTTGAAGCGCCTGTCCCATGACGTCGGCGAGCGACACGGCGACCTCGGCTGGTACCGGATCTCCGAGGCCATCGAGGCGACCACGCGCCTCCAGAAGCAGCTGTTCCCGAACGTGGACTTCTACGCGGCAAGCGTCTACCACATGCTGGGGATCCCGACCGACCTCATGACCCCGATCTTCGCGATCGCCCGCATGGCCGGCTGGACCGCCCACGTCCGAGAGCAATACGAGGACAACCGGATCATCCGGCCCGATTCCGAGTACGTGGGACCGCGCGACCAGCGCTGGGTGCCGATCCCCGAGCGCGGCTGAGCGCGGGGGTCGCTCGGCAGCCGATCACGGGTCGCCCCCCTCCGAGGCGACCGGGACCCCAGCGGAGGCCGCCACCCGGAGCACGGCGACCTCGAAGAGCGCGAGCAGCAACACCACGACCAGGAACCCGAGGAGGGAGAGGTCGAAGAAGAACAGGGAGGCGACGCCGGCGGCCGCCCCCCCGAACACCAGGGTGTCCCGGTGGGCTCGGATCCAGACGGCCACCGGCTGCCGGCGAGCCGCTCCCGGTGCGGCGGCCACCGCGCGGCCCAGATCGACCGCCCAGCCCCGCAGACGCACGGCCCATGGGTACGGCCCGGTGACCAACGCCACCGCGATCACGGCCAGCGCGATCGTGAGCAGGACGCCGGTGTACCGGAGCAGACCGGCCATCAACTCGTCGGTGAGGGCGGTCGCTGCCGCCTTGTTCTGCGGCCTCACCCCGTCGAGCAGCCGAGCGATCGAGGCCAACGCCAGCCGGCGCACCA
>DASQQQ010000176.1:0-4035 GCA_035643355.1 Actinomycetota bacterium
GATGATGATGGCGTCCTCGTAGTTGTGGCCCTCCCAGGGCATGTAGGCGACCACCAGGTTGCGCCCCAGGGCAAGCTCGCCGGACTCGGTGGACGGTCCGTCGGCGATGACCTGCCGGCGCGAGACCTTGTCGCCCTCGAACACCAGGGGCTTCTGATTCATGGACGTGCCCTGGTTGGACCGGCGGAACTTCTGGAGCCGGTAGGTCCGCAGGGTCCCGCCGCGCTCGCGGACCACGACCTCGTCGGCCGAGACGTCCTCGACCACCCCGGCCTCCTCGGCCAGCACCACATCGCCGGCGTCCACCGCGGCCCGGAACTCGACCCCCGTGCCCACCAGCGGGGCCTCGGAGCGCAGCAGCGGGACCGCCTGGCGCTGCATGTTGGCGCCCATCAGGGCCCGGTTGGCGTCGTCGTGTTCCAGGAACGGGATCAGGGCCGCCGCCACCGAGATGATCTGCTTGGGCGACACGTCCATGTAGTCGATCTCCTCCGGCGGCACCTGATCGACCTCGCCGCCCTTGCGCCGGACCAGGACGTCGGCGTTCTGGAACGTGCTGTCCTCGTTGAGCGCCGCGTTGGCCTGGGCGATGACGTGCTTGTCCTCCTCGTCGGCGGACAGGTAGTCGATCTTGTCGGTGACCCTGCCCTTGACCACCCGGCGGTACGGGGTCTCGACGAACCCGAACTCGTTGATCCGCCCGTAGGTGGACAGGGACCCGATCAGGCCGATGTTCGGGCCCTCCGGGGTCTCGATGGGGCACATCCGGCCGTAGTGGCTGGGATGCACGTCCCGGACCTCGAACCCGGCGCGCTCGCGCGACAGGCCCCCCGGGCCGAGGGCGTTCAGCCGACGCTTGTGCGTGAGCCCGGCCAGCGGATTCGTCTGGTCCATGAACTGGCTGAGCTGGCTCGAGCCGAAGAACTCCTTGATCGAGGCCACGACGGGCCGGATGTTGATGAGGGTCTGGGGCGTGATCGCCTCGACGTCCTGGGTGGTCATGCGCTCGCGGACCACCCGCTCCATCCGGGACAGCCCGATCCGGATCTGGTTCTGGATCAGCTCGCCCACGCTGCGCAGGCGCCGGTTGCCGAAGTGGTCGATGTCGTCGGGCTCGTAGCCCTCCTCCCCGGCGTGGAGCTTGACCAGGTACCGGACGGTCTTGAGCATGTCCTCGTAGGACAGGATCCCCTTGTACTTGGGGGCGCCGTCGCCGTGCTCGTCTTTCTGGAGCTCGCCCCACACGCGGAACCGCGGCTGGTCCCAGGCCTTCTTGTCCGGGTTGTCCAGCTCCGCGAGCTGCTTGGCCCGGGCCCGGAGCTGCTTGAGCAGCGCGCCCTCGGCGGGCTCGAGCTTCTTGCTCACCTTGTAGCGACCCACCCGGGCCAGGTCGTAGCGCTTGTGGTTGAAGAACAGGTTCTCCAGCAGCGTGCGGGCGGACTCGGCCGTGGGCGGCTCGCCCGGGCGCAGCTTGCGGTAGATGTCCTCCAGGGCCTCCTCGGGCGTCTCGAAGTGGTCCTTCTCCAGGGTGTTCTGGACGGACCGGGCGCCCTCGAACAGGTCCAGGATCTCCTCGGTGCTCCAGCCCAGGGCCTTCAGCAGGACCGTGACGTTCTGGCGGCGCTTGCGATCGATCCGGACGCCGACCGTGTCCTTCTTGTCGACGTCGAACTCCAGCCAGGCGCCCCGGCTGGGGATGACCTTGGCGATGTAGATGTCCTTGTCCGTGGTCTTGTCCTGCTCACGGCTGAAGTAGGCCCCGGGCGAGCGGACCAGCTGGGAGACCACGACCCGCTCGGTGCCGTTGATGATGAAGGTCCCCTTCTCGGTCATCATGGGGAAGTCGCCCATGAAGACCTCCTGCTCCTTGATCTCGCCGGTGGCCTTGTTGACGAACATGGCCTCGACGAACAGCGGGGCGCTGAAGGTCTGATCCTTGTCCTTGCACTCCTCCTCGGAGAACTTCTGCTCCTTGAAGGTGTGCTTGCCGAAATGCAGTTGGAACTGTTCGGTGAAGTCCTCGATGGGAGAGACTTCCTCCAGGACCTCCTTCAGGCCCTCGGCCAGGAGCCAGTCGAAGGACTCCCTCTGGATGCCCACGAGGTCGGGGAGCGGTAGGACCTCGTCGAGCTTGGCGAAACTGACACGATCTCGAACAGGCGCCAGAGCGTCAGGCAAGAACTATCCCCCCTAGGGTGAAAGACACGCCTGGAATCAGGGCATGCGGGATGCGGCACGGCAAACGAGTAGTTTACGTGCGCAGGCGCGCACCGTCAACCCCCGGGATGGGGTCCCGGTCGAACCGGCCGCAATGTACTCCTCCCGGAGCCCCAGGTCAACCGCCGGATGGGCCCCATCCGGCGGTTGACCTGGGGCCATCCGGCTACCCCACGCGCCCCGCGTCCAGCACGATCCGGCTCGCGACGCTCGTGTAGAGCTCGGTCACCACGTACCACGTGCCCTGGGGGACGGTGCCGCTCTCCCCCGCGCTGGCGGTGGCGACGCTGCCGGTGAGCTGGCAGTCCGAGGACAGGAAGAACACGTCCACGTCGGCCCTGGCCTGCGGCAGGTCGCTCTCGGGCCGCACCGAGATCACGCTGGTCCCGTCCTGGTAGCCGTCCGGCAGCTCGGTGACCCAGGCGTCGACGCCCTGGGTGGGCGGCGGGAACAGGCACGCGCCCTCCAGCATCAGGTTCAGCGTGAGCTGGGCGTCCGCGGTGGGCACCAGCGCCAACCCCTCGTCGTGGACCGGGTCCACGCCCCCGCCCGACTGCTCCTGGACCACCACGTCGCCCGAGCCGAACGCCTGGACCTCGGCGACCTGCACGGCGCCGGCCGTGTCGCTCTGCGGGTGCTCGGCCACGAACCGCAGGAACGAGGCCTCCACCGGCTGGTCGAGCGCGAACCGCCGGTACCGCAGGTCCGGGGTCGCCGGCCGAGGCGGGGTGGTGGGGAACGAGCCGGACAGGATGTGCGTGAAGCTCGCCGTCGGTCGAGGCGTAGACCGAGAGTCCCGCAGCGCCTCGAACCGGTGGCCCGGGGTGTTGAACGCGCTCACCTGGAGCTCGGCGCAGACCGCGTTCGACCGGGCCAGGGCGAGCTCGCCGGAGCGCACCCAGGCGCAGACCGAGATCGACGTGCTGACCTCGCGGATCGCGAACTACGAGAACCAGATCAGCGACCTCAGCCTGATCGACCTCGATCCCGGCGAGGTGATCCAGCCGGCCGACCTGCCGACCGGCCCCGCGTCGCCGAACCACCTCCTCAACGGCGGGCTGGCGCTGTTCGTCGGGCTGGCCCTCGGGATCGGGTTCGCGTTCCTTCGGGAGCGGCTGGACGACCGGCTGGCCGGCCGCGACGAGTTCGAGGAGGCGATCGGGGCGCCGACCCTGGCCGTGATCCCGCGCGTCACCGGCTGGCGCAAGCGCGAGCGCGCCGAGCTCCCGGCGCTGAAGGCCCCGAAGGGCGCCCCGGCCGAGGCCTACCGCACCGTCCGCACCAACCTGCTGTTCATGGCGAGGGACGGCGATATCAAGACCATCGAGATCACGAGCCCGGCGACGGCCGAGGGCAAGACCACCACCGTGGCGAACCTCGCCGTGTCCCTGGCGCAGGCCGAGAAGCGGGTGATCGCGGTCTCCTGCGACCTCCGCAAGCCGCGGCTGCACCGGTTCTTCGGGCTGACCAACGAGGTTGGCCTCACGAGCGTGCTCGCCGGCACCGCCACGCTCACCGACGCGATCCTGCGGCCGTTCGGCGTCGACACGCTCCGCGTGATGTCGAGCGGCCCGATCCCGAACAACCCCTCGGAGCTCCTGTCGTCGGACCGGATGGAGGCGCTGCTCGCCCAGCTCCGCACGCTGGCCGACTTCGTGGTGATCGACACGCCGCCCACGCTGGTGGTCTCCGACGGCCTGATCCTGGCCCCGAAGACCGATGCGGTGCTCATGGTGGCCGACGCCTCGACCACCTCACACGGGGCGGCGCGTCACCTCCGCGAGCAGCTCGAGCAGGTCGGGGGCAACATCGTCGGCG
>DASQQQ010000177.1:0-2520 GCA_035643355.1 Actinomycetota bacterium
CGTCGCTGGTGCGGAACCCGATCGCCACCCTCCACCCGTCGGCCGCCAGTGCCTCCGCGCACGCCCGGCCGATGCCCCGAGCTGCACCCGTGACCAGGGCGACCTTCACGACGTCGGGCTCGGCGCGGTCCATCGGACCAGGTTCGCCCCCCAGGCCAGCCCGGCGCCGAACGACGTGATCAGCACCAGGGCGTCCCGCCGGATCCGGCCCGCCCGCCACGCGCGATCCAGGGCGATGGGGATCGAGGCGGCCGAGGTGTTCCCCACCTCGGCCACGTCCACCACCGCGCGATCCGCATCGATCCCCAGGCGCTCGGCCACCGCGTTCATGATCCGGGCGTTGGCTTGGTGGGGGATCAGCAGGTCGACGTCGTCCGGCGCGTACCCCGACTTCTCCAGCAGCTGGCGGCACGCCGCGGCCATCTCGACAACCGCCCGCTTGAAGACCTCTCGGCCCGAGGGCATGCGGATCGTGTGGGCGCGTTCCGCCAGGGTCTCGGACGATGCCGGCCGGGCCGAGCCCCCGGCGGGGATGATGAGGATCTCGGCCGCCTGCCCGTCCGCTCCAAGCACGGAACCGAGGATGCCCGGACGCTCGGAGCGTCGAAGCACGACGGCCCCGGCTCCGTCCCCGAACAGCACGCAGGTCGAACGGTCGGTCAGGTCGAGCACGCGCGAGAGGACCTCCGCGCCGATCACCACCACGGTGTCCGCGGTCCCGGACTCGATGAAGGCGGTCCCGGTCGACACCGCATACGAGAATCCGGCACAGGCGGCGTTGACGTCGAACGCCGGACAGGTGATGCGCAGCTTGCGCTGCACCCACACCGCCGCGGCCGGTATCGGGGTGTCGGGAGTGAGGGTGGCGCACACGAGGAGGTCCACCTGCTCGGGCGTCACGTCGGCCGCCTCCAGCGCACGCCGCGTGGCCTCCAGCGCGAGGTCGGAGGTGGCCTGGTCCTCGCCGGCGAACCGGCGCTCGCGGATCCCCGTACGCTCGCGGATCCAGGCATCGCTGGTCTGCAGGAACGATTCGAACCACGCGTTCGGCACCACCCGCTCTGGAAGGGCCGAACCGACGCCCGCGATCGTCGCGTGCCGCGACGTCACCGGGCCCCCCACCGTTGGCGCATGGAGCCGAGGATAGCGTCCCGGGGAGCCGAACGCCGGCGGGTCACGAGCGCGGCTCCGCCTCGGCCCGGGCGGCGGCGGCCTCCGCCGCAGAGCCCACCGTCGCGACCGTGATGCCGGGGAACGAACGTCGAGCCAGCCTGGACAGGACCTGCCCCGGACCGGCCTCGACCAGGGCGCCCACCCCCATGCCGGCCAGGGTCCGCATCGAGGCGTGCCAGCGGACCGGACGGATCACGTGGCGGCCCAGGAGCTCGCGGATCGTGTTCGGGTCCTGCTCGGGGCCGGCGGTCACGTTGGCCACCACCGGGAAGACCGGCGGTCGGATAGTCGTACGCTCCAGCACCGCTCGGATCGCTTGCAGGGCCGGTTCCATCAGCGGGGAGTGGAACGCTCCCGCCACGTTGAGCCGGATCGCGCGACCGCCCAGTCTCCTGGCCTCGCTCTCGGCCCGAGCGACGGCCGGCTCCGAGCCGGACAGGACGAACTGGTTGGCGGCGTTCTCGTTCGCCACCGCGAGCACGTCGTCCCCTCGGGAGGCTCGGCAGACCTGATCGGCCTGCTCCTCGGTCAGGCCGATCAGCGCCACCATGGTGCCGGGGAACCGCTCCGACGCATCCTGCATGGCGGCGCCGCGGACCCGCACGGCCTCCAGGGCCTCGGGAAGGTCCATCGCGCCCGCCGCCACCAGGGCGGCGAACTCCCCGAGGGAGTGACCGGCCGCCGCGGCGGGCTCGACGCCTTCGGCCGCCAGGACGCGGAAGGCGGCAACGTCGCAGGCCAGCAGGGCGGGTTGCACGAACGCGGTGGTGGCCAGGAGGGCCTCGTCCCGGCAGGCGTCGACGATGTCTCGACCGAGGACCTCCGAGGCTACGTCCAGCACCGATCGCCCCGCCTCGTGCTCCAGCCACGGGTCGGCCATCGCCGGGTACTGCGACCCTTGCCCCGGGAACAGGATCGCCAGACCCACCGCATCATCCTCCCCACCGGTCGACGCCCGACCCTATCGTCCGGGATGCCCGACGGCACGTACCCGGGGCGGTGGGGGCGCCGCGCGCTCGCCCGCTTGCCTCGACGAGCATCCCCTGCAGGTTGCCAGCCCTGGACCCATCCTGTAGAACAAGGCGCGAACCTATGGCCGAGAGGGTTCAACGAGGTCTTCCCGCATCCCAGCGCCAGCGCAACGCGGGCGCCGAGGGACTGTTCGGTCTCCTGGGCCAAGACATGGCCGTCGACCTGGGGACCGCGAACACGCTCGTCTACGTTCGGCGCAGCGGCATCGTGCTGAACGAGCCCTCGGTCGTGGCCATCAACACCCTGACCGGCGCGATCCTCGCGGTGGGGAACGAGGCCAAGCGCATGATCGGCCGCACCCCCTCGCACATCCAG
>DASQQQ010000178.1:0-5102 GCA_035643355.1 Actinomycetota bacterium
CCTCGCCGGGATCGTCGGGTCCATCAACATGGGCAACACCCTCGGCGGCACGAACTGGCCCGGGGGCTCGCTGGATCCCGAGACCCACATCGTCTACGTCCAGGCCTGCAACGCCTGCATCAACGCCACGTCCGTGGCCCCGGTCCCTCCCGAGGAGGGCGACGCCACCTATACCGGCGGCAGGGTGGACACCTCCACCGGCGACGACGGCCCCCGGGGCGGCCTGGCCGTCCAGGGCCTTCCCATCGTCAAGCCTCCCTACGGCGTGCTGTCGGCCATCGACCTGGACACCGGTGAGCTGCTGTGGCAGGTGCCCCACGGCGACACGCCCGACGACGTGCGGGACGACCCCGCCCTCGAGGGGATCGACGTGCCGAAGACCGGGCAGGCGCGGAGCGTGGGGTTGGTGGTCACGAAGACCCTGGTCATCCTCGGGGATCCGGAGGTGACGTCGCCTCCCGGCCGGGAGCCCGGCGCCATGCTGCGGGCCTACGACAAGGAGACCGGCGAGGAGGTCGGCGCGGTGTGGCTGCCGGCCCCCCAGAGCGGCTCGCCCATGACCTACATGGTGGACGGAAAGCAGTACATCGTGGTGGCGGTGAGCGGCCGGCGCTACACCGGCGAGTACATCGCCTTCGCCCTGCCCGACGCCTGAGGCCGCGGGCGGGGTGAGACGTGCGGGGATCGTTTTGGCGGTGCTTCTCGCGGGGCCGGGGCCGCTCCGTGCCCAGCAGACGATGAGGGCCGTCACGGTCCGGGAGTTCGGCCCACCGGAGGTGCTGCGGGTGGAGGAGGTGCCGCGCCCGCAGCCCGGGGAGGGCGAGTTGCTCGTACGCGTGCACGCGGCGGGGGTGAATCCGGTGGACGCCGGGGTGCGGTCGGGCCGGGCCCGGGCCCTGGTCGGGGCCGAGCTGCCGTACGTCCCGGGCTTCGACGTCAGCGGGATCGTCGCCGAGGGCGGGCCCGGGGTCACGGAGTTCGAGGTGGGCGACGAGGTGTTCGCGATGATCGACCTCCGGCGGGGCGGCGGCTACGCCGAGTACGCCATCGTGCGCCAGGAGGAAGCGGCCTCCAAGCCCGCCCGCGCGACGTTCGAGGAGGCCGCGGCGCTCCCCCTGGCGGCCCTGACCTCCTGGCAGGCCCTCTTCGACAACGCCGGGCTTCGGGAGGGCGACGTGGTGCTGATCCACGGGGGCTCCGGGGGCGTGGGCTCCGTCGCCGTCCAGCTCGCCAAGTGGCGGGGTGCGACCGTCATCGCCACCGCGTCGGAGCGGAACCAGGACTTTCTCCGAGAGCTCGGAGCCGACGTGGCCATCGACTACCAGTCCCAGCGCTTCGAGGACATCGCCCGGGACGTGGACGTGGTCCTGGACCCCATCGGCGGCGAGACCCAGGCGCGATCCCTGCGGGTTCTGAAGGACGGCGGCACCCTGGTGGCCCTCATCGGGCTGACCCCGGAGGCCCGTTCGCCGGGAAGGGACATCCGGGTCCGCACCATGCTCGTGCATCCCGATGCGGATCAGTTGCGGAGGATCGCCGGGCTGGTGGACGAAGGTCGCCTGCGCCCGATGGTATCCCGGGTCTTCCCCATCGAGGGTGCCCCGGAGGCCCACGAGCAGATCGAGACCGGCCACACCCGAGGGAAGGTCGTGCTCGAGATCGGGGGGTCGGGATGAGCGTGCGCCCGGCCTGCCGCGGGGCCCCGGAGGCGGGAGCGCTCCGCCTTCCCGGCGAGCGCAGATGAGCCCGGCCGTCGCCGCCCGGCTCGCGGTGGTGGGCTGGGGTGCGATAGGCCTCTCCCGGGCACCGGCGCCCGCGGACGGCGTGGAGGGACCCGGCGTGCCGCCCCCCTCCGCGTCCTCCGCTGCGTATGCCCAGGAGGCTCCCTACCATTCCTACGACGGCTCGTGGACCTTCGTCCGCGTCCGCACCCACGGCGACTACGAGCGCCTCGGCCGCTTCCGGCGACGTTTCCGCGGCTACGCCGGATGGTCCCACGACTATCCCGACGCGGAGCGGAACTTCTCGCGGATCCTGAGCGAGTTCACCAGCGTGGACGTCCGCCTCGTGGCCTCGGGTGGCAACATCCTCACCTTCGAGGACCCCCGGATCTACCGCTTTCCCATCGCCTACGTCTCCGAGCCCGACGAGTGGAGGACCACGGCGGCGGAGGCCGCGGCGCTGCGCGACTACCTCCTCAAAGGTGGCTTCGTCATCTTCGACGACTTCTTCGAACAGGAGATGGGGAACCTCGTGCGGCAGATGAGGCGCGTGTTCCCCGAGCTCGACTTCCTGCCCCTGGACGGCTCCGAGGCGATCTGGGGCTCGTTCTTCGCCCTGGAGCCGCTGACGATCGACCTGGAGGGTCCGCGCAAGCACGGGATCCCGCGCTTCTGGGGCCTCTACATGGGGAACGACAAGGGCCGCCGGATGCTCGCCGTGGCGGGCGCGGGGGCCGACATCGGCGATCTCTGGGAGTGGTCGGACCGGGGCTACTTTCCCGTGGACCCGACCAACGAAGCCTACCGCATCGGCATCAACTACGTGATCTACGCCCTGACCCACTAGCCGGGGCGACGGACGGCTCCGCGGAGCCGCCTGTACCATCCCCCGGCCAGGGCCCGCGTCGCCGTCCGTTACGTGTCCGTTACGTCTTCATGACCCGTTCGCTACCGGCGGCCGCTCCATTTCAACCCACATGGTCGACGGATCCCGGGCCGGGCCAGCCGGCGAGCCAGCGAGCGCCTCCGTGCGGTCTCCACGTCTCTCCGACGGCATCCACGGCCGTGGGGCGGGGGACCGGGTCTATTCGGTCGTTCTCACGCTGTTCGCCCTGGCGGTTCCCGCGCTCCTGCTGCTGATCTTCACCGTGGTGACGGTGGGTGCGTGGCCGGCGCTGCGGAGGTTCGGCTTCGAGTTCGTCACCTCCACCGTGTGGGACCCGGTCGCCGGGCGGTTCGGCGCCGGACCCGCCCTGTACGGAACGCTCGTCTCGTCGGTGGTGGCGCTGATCCTGGCCACGCCTCTTGCGCTGGGCTCGGCGATCTTCCTGACGGAGTTCGCACCCCGGCGGCTGCGGCGGCCCGTGGCCTTCGTGGTGGACCTCCTGGCCGCGATCCCCAGCGTGGTCTACGGCCTGTGGGGGATCTTCGTGCTGCTGCCGCTGCTCCGGGCCCACGTGATGCCGTTCCTGCGGGACACCCTCCACCTCGGAGCCACGCCGTTCTTCCGCGGCCCGGCCTACGGCCCCAGCATGCTGGCGGCGGGTGTCATCCTGGCCATCATGATCCTTCCCTACATCTCGGCGGTGTCCCGGGAGGTGCTCATGGCCGTGCCCCGGTCGCAGCGGGAGGCGGCGCTGGCGCTGGGAGCCACCCGGTGGGAGATGCTGTGGGGGGCGGTCATCCCCTTCGCGAAGTCGGGCATTGCCGGGGGCGTGATCCTGGGCCTGGGGCGGGCTCTGGGCGAGACGATGGCCGTGACCATGGTCATCGGCAACGCCGCCCGGATCTCGGCCTCGCTCTTCCAGCCGGGCTACACCATGGCCTCCCTCATCGCCAACGAGTTCACCGAAGCCACCGGAGAGCTCCACCTGTCGGCGCTCCTGGCGGTGGGCTTCGTCCTGTTCCTGGTGACCCTGGTGGTGAATGCCGGGGCCCGCTGGCTCGTGTGGCGCACGTCGCTGGAGAGGGGATCGTGAGCGAGTTCCGTACCTCTCCCCGGCGGCGGGCGACCAACGCCTTGATGATCGGCCTGACCTGGGCGGCGGCGGCGGTGGCGACGCTGCCCCTGCTGTTCATCCTCGGCTATCTCCTCCAGAAGGGCCTGAGCGCCCTGAGCTGGAGCTTCTTCACGCACCTGCCGAGACCACCGGGCGTGGAGGGGGGCGGCATGGCGAACGCCGTCGTGGGGACCCTGGTGGTGGTGGGGATCGCCAGCGCCCTCGGCGTTCCCGTGGGCATCGGCGCAGGGGTCTACCTGGCGGAGAAGAAGGGCGCTCCCCTCGCGGTGGTGGTCCGCTTCCTGGCCGACGTGCTGAACGGGCTGCCGTCCATCGTCATCGGAATCTTCGCCTGGGAGCTGGTGGTGGTGCCCATGGGCCACTTCTCCGCCATCGCCGGCGGCTTCGCCCTCGGGGCCATGATGATCCCCACGGTGACCCGCACGACCGAGGAGATGGTCCGGGTCGTGCCGACCAGTCTCAGGGAGGCGGCCCTGGCGCTGGGCTACACCCGGTGGCGCACCGCCCTCGGGATCGTGATCCCTACGGCGCTGGCCGGCATCCTCACGGGGGTCCTGGTGGCTCTCGCCCGCATCGCCGGCGAGACCGCGCCCCTGCTGTTCACGGCCTTCGGAAACAGCTTCTGGTCGCTGTCGCCCACCGAGCCGATCGCGGCCCTGCCGCTCCAGATCTTCAACTACGCGATCAGCCCCTACGACGAATGGCATGCCCAGGCCTGGGCGGGGGCCCTGGTCCTCATCGGGCTGCTGCTGATCATCGGCCTGATCTCCCGGGCCGTGACCCGGAGCGGGGCCGTCCGTGGCGTCGACTGAGCCGGTGCGGCGCTTCTGGGCCCGGGACGTGGACGCCGCCGCCCTGGCGAAGGCGCCGGCCAGGATGGAGGTGCGCGCGCTGGACGCCTTCTTCGGAGCCGTCCACGCCGTGCGGGGCGTCTCGATGCGGATCCCGGAGCACCACGTCACCGCCGTCATCGGTCCCTCGGGATGCGGCAAGTCCACGTTCCTGCGCACCCTGAACCGCCTGCACGAGACGGTGCCCGGGGCCCGGGTGCGGGGGCGCGTCCTGCTGGGAGGGGAGGATATCTACGAGGCGGAGGTGGATCCGGTTGCTCTCCGCCGCAGGGTGGGGATGGTCTTCCAGCGGTCCACGGCGTTTCCCACGATGTCGATCCGCGGCAACGTGGCGGCGGGCCTCCGGGTGCTCCGGTCCGTGGGTCGGCGCGTGGACGAAGAGGCGCGCGTAAAGACGGCCCTTCGGCGTGCGGCGCTCTGGACGGAGGTCCGGGACCGGCTCGACGACAGCGCCCTGGACCTTTCGGGGGGCCAGCAGCAGCGCCTCTGCATCGCCCGGGCCCTGGCCA
>DASQQQ010000179.1:0-10524 GCA_035643355.1 Actinomycetota bacterium
GCACGCGTTCAGCGGCGGCCAGCGCCAGCGCGTGGGGATCGCCCGCGCCCTGGCCCTGGAGCCGGACTTCATCGTGGCCGACGAGCCCGTCTCCGCCCTCGACGTCTCGATCCGGGCCCAGGTCGTGAACCTGCTGCAGGACCTGCAGGATCATCTGGGGCTCACGTACCTCTTCATCGCCCACGATCTGTCGGTGGTGCGTCACATCTCGCACCGGATCGCGGTGATGTACGCGGGCAAGATCGTCGAGGTGGCCGACAGCGACGAGATCTACCAGGACCCCAAGCATCCGTACACGCGGGCGCTGCTCTCGGCGGTACCGATCCCCGATCCCGCGCTGCAGCGGGACCGGCACCGGCAGGTGCTGTCCGGCGAGATCCCCAACCCGATCTCCCCGCCGGTAGGATGCCGGTTCCACACCCGGTGCCCCATGGCGGAAGAGCGATGCAGGACCGACCAGCCACCGCTGGAAGAGAAGTCCCCCGAGCACGTGGCCGCCTGCTGGTTCACGTGATCGCGCGATCTCCAGCCACCGAGGAGGTTCCATGAGCGATGTGCAACTGATCACGCACTGGATCGACGGGCGACCCGTGGAGGGCACCTCCGATCGATCCGGCGAGGTCTTCGACCCGGCGGCCGGCGACGTGACCAAGCGGGTCGGGTTCGCGGGGCCGGAGGACGTGGAGGCGGCCGTCCGCGCGGCCCAGGGTGCCTTCCCCGCGTGGCGCGAAACGCCGATCACCGACCGGGCCTCCATCATGTTCCGGTTCCGCCAGCTGGTGCTGGACCGCATCGAGGAGCTTGCGGCCCTGATCTCGAGCGAGCACGGGAAGGTGCGCGTCGACGCGATGGGCGAGATCCGCGCCGGCCTGGACGTGGTCGAGTTCGCCTGCGGGATCCCCCACCTGCTGAAGGGGGAGTACTCGGAGAACGTCTCCAGGAACATCAACACGTACTCCCTGCGCCAGCCGGTGGGGATCGTGGCTGGTATCACGCCGTTCAACTTCCCGTTCATGGTCCCGATGTGGATGACGCCGATCGCGCTGGCCTGCGGGAACACGATGATCCTGAAGCCCTCGGAGAAGGACCCCTCGGCCTCGATGCTCGTCGCTCGGCTGCTCCAGGAGGCCGGACTCCCCGACGGCGTCTTCAACGTCCTGCACGGGGACAAGGTGGCGGTCGAGGGGCTGCTGACCCATCCGGCGATCGGCGCGGTGAGCTCCGTCGGATCCACGCCCGTCGCTCGGTACATCTACGAGACCGCCTCCAGCCGGGGCAAGCGCGTGCAGGCGCTGGGGGGCGCCAAGAACCACATGGTCGTGCTCCCCGACGCCGACCTGGATCTGGCGGCCGATTCCGCGGTCAACGCCGGCTACGGGTCGTCCGGCCAGCGGTGCATGGCGATCTCCGCGGTGGCCACCGTGGCCGGGGCGGAGCGGGAGCTGCTCGGGAAGATCGAGGAGCGGATCGCGAACCTCAAGGTCGGTCCGGGTCTGGACCCCGCCTCCCAGGTGGGCCCACTGGTGACCGCCCAGTCCCGGGAGCGGGTGATGTCCCTGATCGCCTCGGGCGCCGACGAGGGCGCTCGGGTGGCGGTGGACGGCCGGGACGTCAAGGTGGAGGGCTACGAGAACGGGTTCTTCGTCGGCCCCACCGTGATCGATGGGGTCACGGCAGAGATGACCGTGTATCGGGAGGAGATCTTCGGTCCGGTCCTGGTGGTGGCGCACGCGTCGAGGCTGGATGAGGCCATCCGGCTGGTGAACGCGAACCCGTACGGGAACGGGACCGCGATCTTCACGAACGACGGCGGTGCCGCCCGCAAGTTCGAGCACGAGGTCGAGGTGGGGATGGTCGGCATCAACGTCCCGATCCCGGTGCCGCTCCCGTTCTACTCGTTCGGCGGCTGGAAGGGCTCGCTGTTCGGTGGGCTGCACATGTACGGCCCGGACGGGGTCCGGTTCTTCACCCGGGGCAAGGTCGTGACCAGTCGGTGGCCCGATCCCTCCGCGCGGGGGGTGGATCTGGGCTTCCCCGGCGCCAAACGAGCGCCCACGGACTGACCGTCACTGGCCTGCCGAGGAGGACTGCAGGAGGGATCGGACGTAGCTGGGGGATAGGGGCGTCCGTCGGACCACCGCTCCGGTGCTTCTTAGGGCATCCTCCAGCGCGTTCGCGAGCGCCGCGGCCGCGGGCACGGCACCGCCCTCGCCCACGCCCTTGATGCCGAGGGGGTTCAAGGGCGAGGGGGACTCGAGGTGATCGAGCACGATAGCGGGCACCTCGGCCGCGGTGGGCACGAGGTAGTCGGCCAACGTGGCGTTCATCAGCTGCCCGTCCCGGTCGTAGACGACCTCCTCCAGGAGCGCCCCGCCGATCCCCTGAGCCACCCCGCCGTGGATCTGCCCCTCCACCACCATCGGGTTGATCAGGGTGCCGCAGTCGTGGACCACGACGTACCGGACGATGCGCAGTTCGCCGGTCGAAGGGTCGACCTCCACCTCCGCCGCGTGGACCCCGTTCGCCCAGGTGACGGTGGGGGGTTCGTAGTACTCGGTGGCGGCCAGCAGGTTGGGATCGCGTCCGCCGAGGGTCCTCAGCTGGACGGAGCGCTCCGGGGCGCCTACCACCTCGACCCGCGCCCCGCGGATCGCGAGGTCCTCGGGAGCGGTCTCCAGGACCTCAGAGGCGGCGCTGAGGACTTGGGATCGGACCCTCTGCGAGGCGGCTCGGACGGCGTTCCCCGCCACCACGGCGCTCCGGCTGGCCACGGTGCCCCAACCACGCTCCAGCCCTCGGGTGTCGCCCGTGGTCACGTCCACATCGTCCGGGTCCACCCCCAGGGCGTCTGCGCAGACCTGAGCGAAGACCGTCTCGTGGGACTGACCCTGGGAGCAGGCGCCGGTGTGGACCGAGGCCGATCCTGAAGGATCCAGCCGTACCGCGGCGCCCTCGAACGGGCCGATGCCGGTGCCCTCCACGTAGCACGCGAACCCCACGCCGCGAAGGGACCCGTCGCGAGGTTCCTCGGCCGATCGATACGCCCCCGAGCGGACCAGGGAGGCGGCCCGGCGCAGGGCCCCCTGGTAGTCGCCCGAGTCCAGCACCAGGGGCTCGCCGTCTCGATACAGGATCCCCGCATCGAACGGCATCTCCTCGGGGGGGACGAGGTTGCGGAGTCGGATCTCCAGCGGGTCCACGCCCAGCGAACGGGCGGCACGCTCCAGCGAGCGTTCCACAGCGAAGACGGCCTCGGGCCGCCCGGCCCCCCGGTACGGAGCCGTGGGCACCTTGGTGGTGACGACGCCGGTGCCCACGGCCTCCATGGCCGGAACCCGGTACGGGCCCATGAGGTGGGCGATCGTGTTGTAGGGGATCACCAGGCCGAGCGGGTTGAAGGCCCCCGTGTCCACCACGAAGTGGTCCACGAGCGCGAGGATCCGGCCGTCGGCGTCCACCGATAGCCGGACGTCGTGCTCCTGCTCACGCGCATGGATCGCGCTCTGCATGTGCTCGATGCGGTCCTCGACCCACTTCACCGGCCGTTCCAGGCGCAGTGCGGCCAGGCCGACCAGGAGATCCTCGGGGTAGAGCACGCCCTTCGTCCCGAAGCCGCCGCCGACGTCGGGGGCCACCACGTCCACGGTGTCCTCGGGCCGGCCGGTGACGCGGCTGAGGGCCCGGCGCAGGGGGTGCGCGTTCTGCGTGGCGGACCAGAGCGTGAGCCGACCGTCCTGCGGGAGTGCGAGCGCTCCGCGCGTCTCCAACGGGATCCCCGCCTGGCGTTGGATCCGGTACCGCTCGTGGACCGTGAGGGCGGCGTGCGAGGCGGCGGCCTCCGGGTCCCCCTTCCGGACCGTGAACCGCACGGCCAGGTTGTCCGGCCACCCCGCGTGGATCCTCGGCGCATCGGGACCGAGGGCATCCTCGACCGTGGCGGCGGGGGGCAGAGGATCGTAGTTCACCTCGACGCGCTCGGCGCCGTCCTCCGCCGCGTACCGGCTCTCGGCCAGGACCATGGCCACCGCCTGTCCCACGAAGCGCACGCGGTCGTGGGGCAGCAGGGGTGGGTGGCAGGGCCGCAGCATGGGTTGGAGGACGCTGACCAGCTTCTCGGGCGGCGCGTCCCAGAGGAAGGGAGGCAAGGGGCCCGCTGGGACGTCGCGGTGCGTGAGCACGGCGACCACGCCCGGGGTCCCCAGGGCGGCCGAGGGATCCATCCCGCCGAGCCGCGCGTGCGCGAGCGGACTCCGGACGAAGGCAACCTGGAGCTGATCGGGGAAGGAAAGGTCCGCCACGTAGCGCCCGGCACCTCGGACGAAACGCTCATCCTCCTTGCGACGCAAGGATCTCCCCACCCAAGCGTCCATCACGACCCTCGGTCCTTCCCCTGCCGCTCCGCCCGGCCACTGGGGACGAGCGGGGGACGACCGTCTCGACGTCGAGATACCTTACGCCGTGCATGGGGAGGGGACAAGGCGGCCGGGCCGTCCTTGACAGGGCTCGGGAGCCCAGGTATCTAGACGTCGAGATATCGACCGTCAGGGGGGAAGGTTGCGGGAGCTGGACCTGGGGGGGACCAGGGCGTTGGTGTCCGGTGCCAGCCGCGGCATCGGCAAGGCCATCGCCGAAGGGTTGGCGAGCGCCGGCGCAGACGTCGTAGGGTTGGCCCGCACGGCGGCCGCCCTCGATGAGCTCGGCGGTCGGATCGAGGAGCTGGGGGCCCGCTTCTTGCCGGTGGCGATCGACGTTCGCGACCCGGAGGCGGTCGAGGTCGCCGTAGAGGACGCGTGGCGCTGGCGGGGTGGCATCGGCATCCTCGTGAACGCTGCTGGCGTGATCGTGCGCAGCGAGCCACCCGCGGTGAAGCCCGACGAGTTCGACGCGGTCTTCGGCACGAACGTGCGGGGGACCTTCTTCCTGACCCAGGCGGTGGGCGGGCGCATGCTCGAAGGCTCGGGGGGTTCCATCGTGAACGTAGCATCGCTGGCGGGCCGCGTGGTCACCGGCGCGGCCGTGACCTACCAGGCCAGCAAGGCAGCGATCATCCAGCTGACACGTGCCCTCGCCGTTCGCTGGGCGCCGAAGATCCGGGTCAACGCCGTGGGCCCCGGCTACATCCGCACCGACCTCAACACCGCGTGGCTGGACGTGGAGGAGAACCTCCGGTACGTGCACGACCACACGCCGCTGGGACGGGTGGGGACCCCGGCAGACGTGGCGGGTGCGGTGATCTTCCTGGCCTCGGCGGATGCCGCCTACATCACCGGCCAGCACCTGATGATCGACGGAGGGTGGAGCGCCCAGTGATCCGCGATCAGATCGACTCGCGGACGGAGTCGATCTGCCGGATCAGCCGGTTGCCGTCCTCGAACTGGAGCACGAGCTTGCGCAGGAGCCGAGCCAGCGTCTGCCGCTCCTGCCCCGTGAGCGGATCCAGTAGTTGCTCCTCGTTCTCCGTGTGGGCGCGAACGGCCTCCTCGATGACGCGCAGACCCTTGGGGGTGAGCATCACCAGGATGCTCCGGCGGTCGTTCGCGTCGGGAACCCGTTTGACGAAGCCGGCAGCCGTCAGGCGCTCCAGGCGGTTGGTCATCGCCCCGGACGAGATCAGGAGGGAGTTGTACAGGGCGGTGGGAGATAGGCAGTAGGGGGGACCGGCACGTCGCAGGGCGGCCAGGACCCCGAACTGCGGCTCGCTCAGCCCGTGCTGGGCCAGCACCGACTCGACCTGACGCTCCAGGAACCGCGAGAGCCGAGAGATCCGGGCGATGATCGCCATGGGAGAGGGGTCCAGGTCCGGTCGCTCCCGCTCCCACTGCTCCAGGATCCGATCCACCAGGTCGCGCGCAGGCTGGCTGGCCATCGCCCCCTCCCTCCTCTTCAAGACGTCTCGAGATCGAGACAGACTGGACCGCCGATCCGACGGTCGTCAAGCATCCGCCGCCGCGAGGTCGACTTGACTGGCCTCGCGCACCGATACTAGGGTATCTGAACGCTAAGATATCTCACCGAGCCCGGATCGGGGAGGGGACCTGGGTCGTCGCCGGCCCGTCCGGGGTCGACGGTTCGGACGATCCGGGGGTGGGGATGGAACGCATCGGGCTCGCAGCCGGCTACGACCCCAGCATGACGCCGCGGGATCTGGCCGCGGCCTTCCGAGCCGCCGAGGAGCGCGGCTTCGAGGTCGGATTCTTCTCCGAGACCATCGAGCTGGTTCGCGACTCGGTCACCTCGCTCGCCGCGATCGGTCTGGGCACCCAGAGCATGACGCTCGGATGCACGCAGATCGTCCGGCTGCGGACACCGTTGGTGATGGCGCAGAGCCTGGCCGCCCTGGACGAGCTGACCGGAGGCCGGATGATGATGGCCCCGGGGGCCTGCACGAACACCCACGCGAAGCGGCACGGGCTGCACGAGGCCAGTCCTCCCCAGACCCTGGTGGAGTGGGTCGAGTCGATCCGCGCGATCCTCTCCGGCGAGACCGTTTCCTACCACAGCGAGCACGTGCACTTCGACGAGGTGAAGCTGTCGTTCAGCCCGACCCGGACGCACGTCCCGCTGTTCATCCCCGCCACCAGCAAGACCGGCCTGCAGATCGCCGGCCGGATCGGCGACGGGGTGCTGCTGAACGCCACGTGCTCTCCCGAGTACAGCGCGAATGCCATCAAGATCGTCCGTCAGGCAGCGGAGGAGGCCGGCCGGGACTGGTCGACGTTCCAGATCTGGCAGATCATCAACACCTCGGTCGAGGACGACCACCGGAAGGCGCTGGACGCGATCCGGTGGGAGATCGCCAGCAAGTTGGACCCGATCCAGCTCCCCTTCATCATCAAGCCCAAGAAGGTGGTGGGCGAGCCCTACATGCAGGAGGAGGACATCCCCATGTTCCAGGAGGCCTGGGACCGGGGTGGGAAGCAAGCGCTGATCGAGGCCGTTCCCGACTCCTACGTGGAAGGGCTCACCGCCTCGGGGACGCCCGACGAGGTCGTGAAGCGGGTCCAGCAGTACCGAGACGTCGGCGTCCAAGTCCCGCTGCTGCGGCCGGCGGCACCGCACCAGGTCGACCGCATCCTCGAGCTGTTCTCCCCGAGCTGAGCCTCGTCACCGCGGCGGCCGATCGCTCGGCGCCCTCGCGGGCATCGGCGATCTCAGGGGAGAAGGCCGATCTAGCTCGAACGACCCTTGAACAGCCCGGTGATCGCCTTGCCGAGGCGCACCACGCCGCGGACCAGGGCCCGGAACAGGGCCCACAGCGCGAGCCGGATCCCGCCTACCGGCTGGGCCGCGCCAGGAAGCGGCGCGCCCGCGGGCGGGGGAGCGGGAGCGGCCTCGCCGGTCGCGGCGGCGCCCACCGGCTCTGCGGGCGGTGCCTGCGCCTCCATGGCCTGCATCCGCTCGCCCAGGCAGGCGGCGAACTGGTTCGCCATCCGCTGGGAGACGTCGCCGATCATCCCGCGGCCGAACTGGGCCAGCGAACCCGAGATGTTCAGATCGGCCGAGATGGACACCCTGGTGCGGTCGCCATCGGCCGCCTCCATCTTCGAGGTCACCTGGGCCGAGGCGGTGCCCTTGCCCTTGGTCTCCCGCCCGTCGGCCTTCAGCACCACGGTGTGGGCGGCTTCGTCGCGGTCCTGCAGCACGACGGTGCCGGCGAACGAGAGGCTGACCGGACCCAGCTTCACGTTCACCTTCCCCTTCCAGGTGTGGTCGTCGACGACCTCGGTGAGCTCCGCCCCCGGCATGCACGGAGCCACCTGTTCCACGTCCAGCATGAATCCCCACACCCGGTCCAGCGGGGCTGGGATCTCCAGCGTGTTCTCGAGCTCCACGGTTCCCCCTCCGTCGCACCGCAGCGCGCTGCCGCGCTGCCTCCAGATATCTCTATGTTAAGTTAGTTGGTCCTCTCGGCGCCAGCCGGTGTCGGGGCGGGAGCCCGGTCAGGGCACCTGGGTGACCGGCTCCAGGGTCCTCGGTTCGAACGAGTCCAGGAGCCGCGTGATCATCGCCACGCGGTCACGGAACCCCTCCGAGGCGCGCCACCGCTCGACCGTGTCGAGGTCCGACCAGGGGCCGAAGCTGATGAAGACGTTCGCGCGCTCCTGGTCCCGCAACAGTCTGCCCGCCGCCGCCGTGCCGAACTCCTGGACCGTCCACTCCGCCAACGACCTCCACGCATCCACGAAGTCGTCCTCCGACCCCGGCCTCACCGTCCACGTCCCGTGCGTCCAGACCTCGGTCACCGTCATCCCCCCCAGCTGTCGAGGGCCCGCTTCGATCCCTCGACGTAGGGATCGAGATCCACGATCGTACCGAGCTCGAGGCCCTCCGGGTCCCATCGGATGCCCCGGATCACGAGCGCGTGCTCATCCACGCGCGCCACCGCCACGAACGCGTCCCCGGTGCGGACGAGGTCCGCGACGACCGATCGTCCCTCCAGGAGGAGCGGGGCCTGCTCCCAGCGAGGCGACCAGCTCGATGCCATCCGTTCCTGCTCCTGGGCCCAGGCGCTGAAGCGCTCGGGCGCCAGGTGGGGCGGTGGGCGATGGGCCGTGTGCCAGAGCTCTTCGGTGAGCGCAGCGAGAGCGGGAGGATGGGCGGGGGATCGGACCTCGACCCGGAGCCCCGGGCCCTGGGGCTCGCCGTGCTGCAGCTCCAGAGCCACGACCCGGCCGTCCGACGTCTCGTGGCCGCCCAGGGAGCGAGCTCCCGGCCAGGACGGAGGCAGTCCGTACCGGGGAAGCGGTGCGCGGCGGAAGAGCTCGGCGCGACGACGCTCGTAGCGGAGCGCGCCACGTCGATGATCGATCTCCTGCACGATCTGCGTGAGGAGTTCGTCGGTCGGATCACGGTCCCGATCTCCGAAGGCGGTCGCCAGGAACCCGATCCAGACCAGGGTCGGCAGCGCAAGTGTGGCGAACCACCACCACACGGCGCCGACGGATACGGCCAGCACGGCGCCGAGGACCACACCGAGGCCGGCTGCGATCAGGTACAGGTAGGGGGCCGGCCACATCCGCCGACGGCGCAGGAGCACGCGGAGCACCCTGCCCGGGATCGACCACCACCGGGCGTCCGAGCGAACCAGGTAAGCGGCCCCGAGGGCGCGAGCACCGCAGTGCCCACAGATCACCTGGACGGGCGGCGAGCGATGCCCCGTCCGGAGCCTCTCGGCCAGGCGCCTACCCATGGATCCGTGCTCCGGGCGCCAGTCCTCGGCGCCGCAGTTCGGGCAGGGGCCCCGGTTACCTACCGTGACCGCCCACCACCGCCCACCACTCGCCCTTCCCGTGAGCCATATCCGAAGGATGGCACGGGAGACCGAGCCGGCGGGAGGCGTCCGCTGGCTAGTGACGGGAGCCTGTGTGGGTCCGCCGGCGGGATGCCGAGCCCCGGCCCTTGCCGTGCGCGGATGCTCCACCGGTTGCCCCGGCGCGGTTGCGGCGTCTGGCGTCGAGCCCCGTGATCTTCCCGGCCGGCGTGACCTTGACGCCGTAGTCCCTCCAGGCCGAGGCCACGCTCACCAGGCCCTGGGCGACGTCCTCGGCCACCGCGGCGGGATCTCGCGTGAGGGGGTCGTGGAAGCCGCCGCCCCCCGGCAGCTCGAGCGTGAACCGCGTTCCGGGCGGCAGCGCCTGGGAGAGCTTGGGGTTCGGGCGGGTGCCGAGCGAGGTCTTGAAGCCGCCGCTGCCGCCCGTCTTGCCGCCCAGGTAGCCCTCGGCTTGGAAGCGCATCCGGTCGGCCAGCGAGGAGACGACGAACGGCTCGCCGGTGCGGACCTCGACCTCGATGCTCTGTCCGAGGCCACCGCGGTAGCGTCCGGGTCCGCCGGAATCGGTCCGGAGCTCCTTGCGGTGGAACACCAGGGGCGAGGTGGTCTCGATCACCTCGACCGGCGCGGTGGCGATGCCGCTGGGGAAGCTGGTGGTGGACAGCCCGTCCTTGGTGGGACGGGCCCCGGTGCCCCCGGCCGCGAAGAACACCGTGATGAACCGGTCCGAGCCGGTCCCGCGGACGGTGGTGAGCCAGATGTTGCCGGCCCCCTCGGCCAGGACCCGATGCGGCAGGATCGGCGTGAGCGCGCCGAAGATGGCGTGCGGCAGGAAGTGGCCCACGATGTGCCGGGCCGCCACGGCCGCCGGCGGCGTGGGGTTCAAGATCGAGCCCTCCGGCGCCCAGGTGGTCACCGGGCGGAAGCTCCCGTCGTTGTGGGGCACCTCGGGCGAGATGGCGCACTTCAAGGCGTAGCTGGTGTAGGCGGCCGTGTAGTTCAGCACCACGTTCATGCCCTTGCTCACCTGCGGTGAGCTCCCCGTGTAGTCCACGAGGATCTCGTCGCCGTGGATCTTCACGGTGCACTCGATCCGCACCGGCTCATCGATCCCGTCGGTGTGGATCACCTTGTGGTACTCGCCATCGGGGAGCGCCCGGATCGCCTGGCGTAGCGCGCGCTCGGAGCGGTTGCAGATCTCCTCGCCCAGCGCCTCCAGGTCGGGCAGACCGAAATCGTCCAGGTACTCCAGC
>DASQQQ010000180.1:0-2343 GCA_035643355.1 Actinomycetota bacterium
CCCCGGCCGAGCCTCGCGGGGGTCGCCCTCAGGGACGGCCTCCCCGTGCGCCATCCGTGGAGAGGAGCCGGATCCGGGCGGCCCGGGACGAGGTGACCCATGACGGGAACGGGAGAGGTGCTCAGGAGAAGACGGCGTCGGCGAAGACGGACCGTCCCACGGTGGGTGCTCGCCGCCGCAGGCGTGGTGCTCCCGGCCGCCTGCGCCGACCCGGGGACCGGCCCCGGGGACGGCGTCGCGTACTTCCCCCTGGAAACGGGCCACGTCTGGACCTATGCGCCTGCGGACCCCCTGTACGGGCAGCCGTTCCAATGGCAGGTCGTCGAGAGGCGCGGCGACACCGTCACGTTGGCCCGCCCCCCGGCCGGATCCCATCCGGGCCCCGTGACGCTGGTGGACGGAGTCGACGGCGTCGATCTGCTCCTCGAAAGCGGGACCATCGTGCCGTTCTACCGCTTCACCGCCGGAACGTCCTGGGTGCATCACGACCCGTGGGAATGTGACGACGGTTCGGAGTGGGCCGCGGTCGACGAAGGGGACGCCATCGCCACCCCTGCCGGGACCTTTCTCCACACGTTGCGCCTCGAGCGGCGCAGCGCCGCCTCCTGCACGGACGCCGGAACCACCGCCGAATGGTGGGCGCCCGACGTGGGGCTGGTTCGGTGGGAAGAGCTGAACTTCTACGCGGGGGGGCCCCTCACGTTCGACCTCGTCGGCCATTCCCGGCGCTGAGCGCCGTCCCCCGGACGCGCCGTCGGCCCGGCGCTGCGCGGGCATGGTCCCGGAGCGGGCACGGCCGGGATCGACGTCCGCGATCGAGGTTTCCCGAAACGGGACCGTCCCGCATGTTGCAGGCTTCCACGACGATGACGGCAGGAGGTCGACGATGCGGCGGGTCCCCCTCGGCACGACGGGTCTGGAGGTCTCGGAGCTCTGCTTCGGCACGATGACGTTCGGGCGGGCGTCCGACGAGAAGACGAGCGCGGACGTCTATGCCCGGTGCCGGGAGGCGGGCATCGACTTCTTCGACTGCGCCAACGTCTACGCGGAGGGGGAGTCGGAGCGCATCCTGGGCCGGCTGGTGGCGGCCGAGCGCGACCGGGTGATCCTGACCTCCAAGGTCTACTTCCCCGCCGGAGAAGGACCCAGGGCCCGGGGCTACTCGCGGGCAGCCATCCTGCACCAGCTCGAGGGGAGTCTGGAGCGGCTCGGGACCGACTATCTGGACCTGTACTTCCTGCACCATTTCGATGAGGACACCCCCATCGAGGACGCCTTGCGCACGTTGGACGACCTGGTGCGGGACGGCAAGGTCCGCTACCCGGCGGTGAGCAACTTCGCCGCGTGGCGGATCGCCCGGGCTCTCGGCACCTCCGAACGGCTGGCACTGGCCCCCTTCCGGTGCGTTCAGCCCATGTACAACCTCCTCAAGCGCCAGGCGGAGGTGGAGATCCTGCCCATGGCCGAGGCGGAGGGCCTCGCCGTCACCCCCTACAGTCCCATGGCCGGCGGCGTGCTCACCGGCAAGTACGGTGACAAGGACCTCTCCGTGGAGGGTCGGCTGAAGACCAGCGACATGTACCAGAAGCGCTACGGCGATCCGCGCAACTTCGAGGTCGCCCGGAGGTTCGCCGGCCTCGCCGGGGACCATGGCTGGCATCCGGCGGCCCTCGCGGTGGCGTGGGTCGCCAGGCATCCGGCCGTAACCGCCCCGATCATAGGTGCCCGCAACCTGGAGCAGCTCGAGTCCACCCTCGGCGCCGTGGACATCGAGCTGGACGACGACACGTACGCCGAGATCTCGGCCCTCACGCCGGAACCACCTCTGGCCACGGACCGCGCAGAGGAGCGGATGTAGAGCCGGCTACTCGGCGTTCAGCAGCCTCGCCGGATCGGTATGCCCCGCCTTCGAGGAAGGAACCAGGCTCGCCAGGGCACCGGCGAGTGCGAGCGTACCCGCCGCGGCGAGCAGCGTCACGGGATCGCCTGGAGCCACGCCGAAGAGCAGGCCGGCCAGGAGACGTCCCAGCAGCGAGGCGATCAGGAGGCCGCCCACGGTGCCGGCTCCGAGCATGAGGCCCGCACGGGCCAGGACCAGCCGACGAAGGTCGAGAGGACTGGCCCCGAGCGCCGCCCGAACCCCGAGCTCCGGCCTCCGGCGTAGCACGAGGTTGGACAGGGCGCCGAACATGCCCACCACCGAAAGAACCAGTGCAACTCCGCTGAAGGCCCCCATCAGCCAGGCGAGAACGTGCTCGCGCCGGACCGACCGGAGAGCCCGCTGCCGCAGGGGCTCGAGGGATCCCGTGGGGATCGAGGCATCCACCGCGGCGATGGCCGATC
>DASQQQ010000181.1:0-3850 GCA_035643355.1 Actinomycetota bacterium
CAGAGTCCGAGTACGCCATGGTGCGGTTCTCCACGGTGAACGCCGACCCATCCGCTCGGGTCCCATCGATCGTGTAGCCGTAGCGGACCGTTCCCGGCCCGACCTCCTGCTGGACCGCGCCGAGGTTCAGCACCATGTGCCCCCACACCTCGTAGTCCCCGTACCAGAGATCCTGGAAGATCGCGTCGGTCTCTCCACTCCGGGAGCGACCCGTGTCGAGGCTCGAGAACTCCGAGGTGATCGGCATCGAGGGCGACTGCTCGCCGACCACACCCAGCTGTCCGGTGAACCGGTCCTGCTCAAAGGTGCCTCGTGGCTCGGTCAGCACGGGGATCATGCTGTCCGCCCACAGCCCCTGCCCGTTGCCGACGGCCACCACGTCCACCCCGGTCATCCCGATGCGGAGCTCTCCGGGCGGGTCGTAGAACAGCGAGTGTCCGTAGGCCATCAGCCCCTCGTCACAGGTCAGCGTCACGGTCCCCGCGGCCCAGATCGTCATGTCGCCCCAGGACAGCACCGAGCCCACCGGCTCACCTGGAGCGAACGGCGTGTCCCTCACGGGCAGGCCGGATCGCATGCCGCCGGCGGACGTGGCGGTCATCCCCGAGCCGTGCCGGTCCAGACTCCGCTGCAGCCGGGTCAGCATCGTCCCCGATAGCCCCGAGACGCCCAGGTAGGTGGGGAGCCGCTGGAGGCCGGAGGGAGCCTCGGTCACGGGCGTGGCGATCGCGGAGGCCACCGCGCGGCGCGTTGCGGCATCGAATGGGATCTTCGAGGGGAGTGCCTCGGCAGCATCAGGTGCCCTGGTCAGCACGTCGACCATCGCCTGCGCAGGGGTCAGACCGAAGATCGTGGGGTCCTCGGACACCGCGTAGGAGACCGCGCCGATCAGCTTGCCGTCCTTGGAGACCGGGGAGCCCGACATCCCGTAGAAGACCCCACCCACCTGGTCGAGGAAGGAGTCGGGACCGGTCAGGTGCACCACGATCGTGTCGACATCGAGCCAGATGTAGTCGGGGAGGACGCCGAGGATCTCGACCTGGAAGGAGGTCGGAGTGGAGCCCGAGATCGTGGTGAGACCGGTCGCCGTCATCCCCGGCACGAGGTCGTCGATCGGGAACACCTCGGGTGGGCTCGAGCAGTGGGCCTCGGCGCTCGCCGGGGGCGCGACGATGAAGGGCAGCAGCAGCGACAGGGCCACCGATCCCATCGTCAGGAGCCAGCGGACATGTCCATCACGGCAGCGCGGGTTGCGCATGAGGACCACCCCCTCGATCGCGCTCACCGTATGCCCGGCATCGGTGCGGGGCACCATCGCTTGTGCCCCCTCCGGGGGGGACCATGGACCCGCTCGTTGCGAGGACGTTGGAGTCCTACGGCGCGCGGTTCGAATCTCGGGCCAGGATGGGCGGTCCGTCTCCCCACCGCTGGATGGATCTGGTCGATGGCCTCAGCAACGGCCGCCGGGGCACACGCCTCACAGCCGAGGGGGCGAGCCGCTCCAGGATCGCCGCGTTACGTCGTCCGCCACGGAGACGGTGAGGTCTTCTCATCCCAGCGTCACGATGACGGGGGCGTGATCGCTCGGCTTGCCTTCCCCGAAGGTGGGCTTGCGCTCGTCGCGGTCCACGCACACCTCGGTGCAGCGCTCGGCGACCGGGCGCGTCCCGAGCGCAAGGTCGAGGCGCAGCCCCCATCCCCGGTGGAAGACGCCCTCCCGGTAGTCCCACCAGCTGAACGGGCCGGGACCGGTCTCGTGCAGGCGCATCAGGTCCACGAACCCCCAGTCCAAGAGGGCTCCGATCCGCTCGCGCTCGGGCTCGCTGCACAGGTTCTGCCCGCGCCACCGCTCGGGATCGTGGACGTCGCGATCCTCGGGAACGACGTTGAAGTCGCCCACCACGAGCAGGGGCTCGCCCGGATCGTGCGCCGTGCGGAGCCACGCGGTGAGGGTGTCGAGCCACCGCAGCTTCTGCTCGTACTCCCGCGTGCCGACGGCGCGGCCGTTCACCACGTGGACGTCGACGATGCGGACCCCGTCCACGGTGCCCGACACCACGCGCGCCTGCTCGGGAAGCGGATCCCCTGCGAAGCCGTGGGTGACATCGGCCAGGGGCGATCGCGAGAGCACCGCGACGCCGTTGCGGCCGGCTTGACCCGTGAACGGCAGCTCGGTACCCGAGCTCCTCGAACGGGGCGGTGGGGAACGCCCTGATCGGTCACCTTGAGCTCCTGCAAGCAGAGCAGGTCCGGTGCGTGGCGCAGGAGCAGTTGCCTCGCGGGGGCAAGGCCCATCTTGATCGAGTTCACGTTCCAGGTCACGACCTTCATCCGCTGCTCCCCTTCCCGCCCCCGGTGTGGACCAGGGGTTCATGACCGTGGGCGCTCATGGAAGCGCCGGACGTAGAATCGCTCGCCCCCGTGCTCCAGGGGGACGAGGAGCCCTTCACGCACCAGCTCGTCCACGACGTCCCACCCCGACCCGCTCCGCGCGAGCATCGCCCGAACGGCCGAATCGCGCATCGGGTGGACAGCCGTGATCGCCAGCAGATCCGCCCTTGCATCGCCGGAGGCCGCGAAGGCGTCCCCCTCGTAGCCGATCAGGTACTCGACGCGTGGGACACGCTCGGCCAGGATCGCGTGCGCTCGGCAAACGACCGCCTCACTCGGACCGCCCACCCCCCGCTCTGAGGGTGGTCGGGTGGGGATGGCCACGTACCCGGTCCCGATCCCGGCCGCCTCCAGGAACGCGGCGACGCCTCGAAGGGAGGGTTCCGTGTCGTTCACGCCCTCGAGGAGCATCGTCTCGGAGACCAGCCGTCCCTGTAACCCCTCCGCGAGGGCCCGGATCCCCTCGAGCACGGTCCGCAGTGAGAGCTCGCCCGGCGGACGGTTCATCCGACGCCACACGGCCTCCTCGACCGCATCGACCTTCACCCAGACCCAGTCGGCGGCCCGCAGGGCGTTGCGGACATCCGGGCGCCAGGCCAGGGAGCCATTGGAGATGACGGCGATCGGGATCCGGAGCGGGCGAAGCAGCTCGATCGCACGGCCGAGGTTCGCGTCCAGGGTGGGTTCCCCATCGGGAACGAACGTCAGGTGGTCGATCGGCTCTCCGCGGGCGCGGACCAGGTCGACCTGACGAGCGACCGCGGCGGCGAGGACCTCGGGCGGGTAGATCGATCGGGGCTCGAGCTGGGGGTTGGGCGTGGCGCCCACCTGGCAGTACAGGCAGCCGTAGCTGCAGACCTTCGGGGGGATGTTGTTGATCCCGAGGCTGCGACCGAGCCGCCGTGACGGTATCGGACCGAAGGCCAGGGCGACCTTCGGCTCGGTGGGGCCTCCATCCGCCCTATCTGGACCACCCGGGTTGTGCACCATCCACCCCTCCGCACCCACGCTAGCGGGGTCGGCGACGGTCGCGTCCGGTGGAAGGTCACGGCTCATGTGGGACGACCGGCCTGGTGCGGGGAGATGCAGATGCGATGTTATGCGGTGGCTTCGCCGGGCCTCCTTCTGCTCGATCCCTGCCCCTCGGTCGAGGACTTACGACGCCTGCTCGCGGAAGCGCTCACGGGGCTGGGCGACCTCCGCTGCTAGATGTTCGTGTCGGAGGGGGGACTTGAACCCCCACGGGCTATTCGCCCACTAGGCCCTCAACCCGGAACGGTACGTGTGGCCTGACGTCATCTGATGTCGTCCACTGCGCCTGAGCAGGGGAAACGCATGGACCTAGTGGCGCTCGTGGTGGCCCGGGATCCCGGCTACGCGGCGGGGCACGGGAATCTCACGGGAATCTGCTGCCCCGCGGGAACCATGTGGCTCCGCGACGCCGGCGAGGGCCAGGTGC